>CALWKN010000218.1 GCA_944381265.1 uncultured Clostridia bacterium | reverse complement strand
AAGATCGCCTCGGCGTAGTCGCGGGCGTCGAAGACCTGCAGGTCCTCCTTCTTCTCGCCCACGCCCACGAAGTAGACGGGGAGCTGCAGCTCCTCCTTGATGGAGATGACCACGCCGCCCTTGGAGGTGCCGTCCAGCTTTGTCAGTATGATGCCGGAGATGTCCACCGCGTCGCGGAAGACGCGCGCCTGCGTAACGCCATTTTGCCCGGTGGCGCCGTCGAGCACGAGCAGCACGTGGACCTGCGCCTCGGGGAAGTCGCGGTCGATCACGCGGCGGATCTTCTTGAGCTCCTCCATCAGGTGGGACTTGTTGTGCAGGCGCCCGGCGGTGTCCACGATCAGCAGGTCGGCCTTGCGCGCCTTGGCCGAGGCCACGGCGTCAAAGACCACAGCCGCCGGGTCCGCGCCCTCGCCGTGGGCGACGATGGGCACGCCGGCGCGCTCGGCCCAGATGGTGAGCTGCTCGCTGGCGGCGGCGCGGAAGGTGTCCGCGGCGGCCAGGATCACGCTCTTGCCCGCTTCCTTAAAGTGGCAGGCCAGCTTGCCGATGGTGGTGGTCTTGCCCACGCCGTTTACGCCCACGACCAGGATCACCGAGGGCGAGGCCGGGGCAAAGGCCGGGGCCTGCATCATGTCCGCCACGATCTCCTTGAGGATGCCGCGCACGGCCTCGGGGTTGCCCTCGCGGCGGCGGCGCACCTCTTCCTTCAGGCGCTTTAGGATCTCCTCGGTGGTCTTAACGCCGATGTCCGCGCCGATGAGCACAGCCTCCAGGTCGTCGTAGAAGTCGTCGTCCAGCTCCTTGTAGACGCCGGTGAGCTGGTCGATGGCGTGGGTGATGGACTCGCGCGTCTTGGTCATGCCCTCGCGCAGGCGGGCAAACAGGCCCTTCTTTTCCCTCTTCTCAGTCATGCTGCTCCTCCTCCAGTTGTTGCTCCAGGTCGCTCAGCTGCACGGAGACCATGCGCGAGACGCCCTTTTCCTCCATGGCCACGCCGTAGAGCGCGTCGCAGCGCTCCATCGTGCCCTTGCGGTGGGTGATGACGATGAACTGCGTGTTGCCGCTGTATTGCTTGAGATAGTCGGCAAAGTTCGCCACGTTGGCCTCGTCCAGCGCCGCCTCGATCTCGTCCAGTATGCAAAAGGGCGAGGGGCGGATGTCCAGCATGGCAAAGAGTATGGCGATGGCCGTCAGCGCGCGCTCCCCGCCGGAGAGCAGGGAGAGCAGCTGCAGCTTCTTGCCCGGCGGCTGGGCCACGATGTCGATGCCGCAGGCGAGCACGTCCTTGTCGTCCTGCAATTGCAGTCTTGCCGTGCCGCCGCCAAAGAGCCTTGTGAACGTGCGGGCGAAGTGCTCGTTGATGCGAAGGAACTGCTCGCGGAACTGCTCCTCCATCTTCTTTTGCAGCTCGTCCAGTATCTCCTGCAGGTCGCGCCGCGCTTTGCGCAGGTCATCCCGCTGGCCCTCCATCTCGGCATAGCGGGCGCGCGTCTCCTCGTATTCGTCCAGGGCGCCCACGTTGACCGCGCCAAGGCCGCGGATCTCCTTTCGCAGTTCCTCCATGCGGCCGCGGGCGGCGCTTTCGTCAAAGTCCGGCAGGCACTCGGGCCGCGCGTTTTCCAGCGTCAGCTCGTATCTCTCCCAGATGCGGTCCTGCAGCTGCTTGAGCTCCGAGGCCCACTTTTCCCGGGCGATCTCCAGGCGATGCAGGCTCTCGCGCGCCGACGCCGCCCGCGCGCGCGCATCTTCGGCGCTCTGCAGCAGCGACGCGATCTCCCGGCGCAGCGTTTCGCGCGCCTGCGTCTCTTCCTCCAGGGCGTCCTTTTGGCGCTCCAGGCTCTGGCGCAGGCGCTGCACCTGCGCTTCCCGGTCCGCAAGCCGCGCTTTGTCTGCGGCGGTGCGCTCCTGCAGCGCCCTGCGGCTGCGCTCGCGGATCTCGCCGGCGGCGCGCAGCTCCTGCTCGCTGCCGGCCACGCGCGTCTCGTCGCGGCAGGCCATCTCCCACTCCGCCTGGCGGCCGGCCTCCGTGGCGCGGCGCTCGGCGAGCACGGCGCGTTGCTCCTCCAGCGCCTCGCGCGCCCGGCCTAGCTCCGCGCCCATGCGGGCGAGGTCCTCCTGCGTAGTGGCGGACAGGCGCTCGGCGCTGCCGGTGCGGGCGTCCATGCCGCGCAGCTCCTCGTCGATGCCGGCGATGCTGCTTGCCAGCTGCTCGCGCTCCAGGGCGGCCTTTTCCCCGCGCTCCCGGGCGGCGGAGACGGCGTCGCGGGCGCGCTGCAGGCGCTCCTGCTCGCGGGCCACGGCGATGTCCTGCTCGTGGGCGCGCTCTCTTGCGGCGGACACCGCTTCCTGCGCGCGCCGCAGGTCTTCCTTCAGGCTCTCCACCCGCGCTTCCAGCGCCTCGCCGCGCTTTTTCAGCGTCTCGCAGGCGGCGCGGTGCTCGTCGATCTCGCGCTGGCGCGAGAGGATCGATGTGGAGCGGGCACTGACCGAGCCGCCGGTCATGGAGCCGCCGGAGTGCATGACGTCGCCCTGCAGCGTCACCAGGCGGAAAGCGTGCCGCCCGGCGCGCATGATGGCGATGCCGGCGTCCAGATCGCGGGCGATGACGGTGCGGCCCAGCAGGTTCTCGGCGATGGGGCGGAAGCGCTCGTCGTAGTGCACCAGCTCCGAGGCCAGGCCCAGGCACCCTTCCATCGAGAGCACCTGCCGCTCCTGCATCGAGAGCACGCGCCCGCGCACGGAGCTCAGCGGCAGGAACGTGGCCCGGCCCATGCGGTTCTGCCGAAGGTAGTCGATCATGACCTTGGCGTCCTCTTCCCGCGCGCAGACGATGTTCTGCATCGCCGGGCCCAGGGCCATCTCCACGGCGCGCTCGATCTCCTTGGGCACGCGCATCAGGCCCGCCACGACGCCGTAGAGCCCCTGCGCGCCGCGGAAGTGCCGCAGCACCTCGCGCACGGAGTTCTGGTAGCCCTCGTAGTCGCGCTGCATCTGCTCCAGCATCTTCAGGCGCGACTGCGCCTCGCGCAGGGCCCCGGCGCTGCGCTGTATGTTGCCGCCGATCTGCTGGCTCTCCACCTGCAGGGCGGCAAGGCGGTCCATCGCTTCGTCCCGCGCCGCGTTCAGCGCTTCACTTGCCTCCTGCGCCGCCTGCAGCGCGTCCTGCGCGCTCTCCTGCGCCGACAGCGCCGCCTCAAGTTCTTCCTTTTGCGCCTGCGCGCCGCCCTCCAGGGCGGCAAGGCGCGTCTGCAGCCCCTCGCGCGTGGCGGCAAGGCGCGCCTGGGCGCTCTTTACGTCGCTCAGCGCGTTAAAGGAGCGGATCATCTCCTCCTTGCTGCGCTCCAGCGTCTCCTCGCGCCTGCCCACGTCCGCGGCGGCCGCCTCGACCGCCTGCTCCAGCGCCGCGATCTCGCCGCGCAGCGCCTCCAGGTCTTTGGCGTACTTTTCCTGGCGGCTGCGGCTCTCCTGCCGCTGGCGCTGCAGGTCGCCGCGGCGGCTCTCGTCCTGCTCGCGCTCCCCGGTAAGGCGCCCGATCTCCTTTTCCGCGCTCTCTATGCGCTCGCGCAGAAGCTTTGCCTCGCCCTCGTGGATCTCGCAGGCGCGCGTGTCCTCCAGCGCGCGGGCGTGCAGGCCGCCCAGGCGCTTGTCCGCCGCCGCCACGGCCTGTTCCTTTTCCGCGCTCTGCCGTTTCAGCGCTTCGGTTTTCTCCTCCGCCGCCTGCGCCTCGCTCTGCGCCCCGGCGATCTGCTGCGCCGCCTGCTCCAGACTTTCCGTCAGGCGGTCGTGGCCGCAGGCAAAGGCGCTGAGCTCCAGGCTCCGCAGTTCCTCGGCGCAGCGGCGGTAGCGTCGGGCGTCCCCGGCCTGCTTTTCCAGCTCCGGCAGGCGCGACCCGACCTCGCTTAGGATGTCCTCTACGCGCAGGAGGTTCTGGTCCGTGTTCTCCAGGCGGCGCTCGGCCTCGGCCCGGCGGGCCTTGTACTTGGTGATGCCGGCCGCCTCCTCAAAGACGGCGCGCCTTTCCTCGCTCTTGACCGAGAGGATCTCGTCGATGCGGCCCTGGCCGATGAGGGAATAGCCCTCCTTGCCGATGCCCGTGTCGCGCAGAAGGTCCACGATGTCTTTCAAACGGCAGGGCGCCTTGTTGAGGCAGTACTCGCTGTCGCCGTTGCGGTAGACGCGCCGGGTGATCATCACCTCGGCAAAGGACACGGGCAGCGCGCCGTCCTCGTTGTCAAAGACGAGGCTGACCTCGCAGTAGGCCTGGGCCTTGCGCTTCTGCGTGCCGCCGAAGATGACGTCCTCCATCTTGGCGCCGCGCAGCGTCTTTGCGCTCTGCTCGCCCAGGACCCAGCGCACCGCGTCGGCGATGTTACTCTTGCCGCTGCCGTTGGGGCCGACGACGCCCGTCACCCCGTCGGGGAAGACCATCTCCACCCGGTCGGCAAAGGACTTAAAGCCGTAGATCTCCAGTCTCTTCAGTCGCAATGCTCCGCCCCCACAAGTCCCTGGGCCTTGAGCGCGTCGCGGGCGGCCTGCTGCTCGGCGTGCTTCTTGCTCGAGCCCTTGCCGCGGCCGGTGACGACGCCCGCGAGCTCCACCTCGGCGAAAAAGACGCGCATGTGCGCCGGCCCTTCCTCGCCGACGATGCGGTAGACGGGCGTCTCCCCGGTGACGGACTGCGCCAGCTCCTGGTACTCGGTCTTGTAGTCGTGTACGCGCGGCGCGTCGGCGATGGGCACCACGGCTTCAATGAGCCGGCGGGCATCCTCCATGCCGCCGTCCAGGTACATCGCGCCCAGCAGCGCCTCCATGGCGTCGGCCAGTATCGAGGGCTTCTCCCGCCCGCCGCCGCGCTCCTCGCCCACGCCCAGCAGCAGGTTTTCGCCCAGGCGCAGGCGGCGGGCGGCCACTTCCAGCGCCCCTTCCTGCACGCAGCGGGCGCGCAGGCGCGACAGCTTTCCCTCCGGCAGGTCGGGGTACTGCTTGTAGAGGCGGACGCTGGTGCACAGCTGCAGCACCGCGTCGCCCAGGAACTCCAGGCGCTGGTTGTGCACGTGCGTCTCCCCGGCATAAGAGGGGTGGGTCATGGCCAGCTTCAGCAGCTCCTTGTCGCGGAAGCGGTAGCCGATGGCCTGTTCCAGTTTTTCAAACATGGCCTGTCCTTTCTTCGTCCGGCATACATCAGCCGGGGAGCGCCCGGCTCATGTATGCCTACGCACCGAAAGAAGCGCGTTCCTCCGGTGCGTACGCAAGGGATGTCGATGCAGGTTTACTTCTGGTTCTCCTCGATGTAGCGCAGGGCGTCGGAGACCGTCTTGAGCTTTGTCAGGTCCTCGTCCGGGATCTCGATGCCAAACTCCGTCTCCATCTCCATGACCATGGCCACCACGTCCAGCGAGTCGGCCTTCAGGTCCTCCACCAGGCGGGACTCCGGCTTGATCTGCGCCTTGTCGATGCCAAGCTGGTCGGCGATCATCGCCGCGATCTTCTCGAACATATTCGCTCCTCCTTGTATTTTCTCACTCTTGCGCGTCTTTCTTTTCGCTCTGCGCGCCGAGCTGCTCGCTGATGATCGAAACGAGCTTCCCCTCCACCATCGTGCGCGCCTGGCGGATGGCGCAGGCGTAGGCGTGCGCCTTGGAGGAGCCGTGCGCCTTGACCATGACGCCGGTCACGCCCAGCAGCGCCGCGCCGCCGTACTGCTCGTAGTCCATCTCGTTTTTGAGCGCGCGCAGGGCCGGCATGGCCAGCGCCGCGCCGATCTTGGTGCGCGCCGAGGCGGAAAGGGATTCCTTGAGCATGCCCATGATGAGCTTTGCCGCGCCCTCGGTGGACTTAAGCAGCGTGTTTCCGGCAAAGCCGTCGGACACGATCACGTCCACGCAGCCGGTGAGCGCGTCGCGCGCCTCCACGTTGCCGAAAAAGTCGATGCGCTTTTCCTCCTTCAGCAGCGGGAAGGCCGACTTGGTCAATTCATTGCCCTTTTCGTCCTCCGCGCCGATGTTGAGCAGCCCGATTTTGGGGTTTTGCACCCCCATCACGCCGCGCATATAGGCCGCGCCCATCAGCGCGAACTGCAGAAGGTACTCCGGCTTGCAGTCCACATTGGCGCCGCAGTCGATGAGCAGCACCGGCTTCTTCTTTGCCGTGGGCAGGAGCGGCGCCAGGGCCGGGCGGCTGATGCCGCGTATGCGCCCGATGCGAAAGATGCCGCCCGCCAGCGCCGCGCCGGTGGACCCGGCGGTGACCGCGGCGTCGGCCTGCCCCGCCTTGACCGCGTCCATGGCCTTGACCAGGGACGAGTTCAGCTTGCGGCGGATGGCCAGCGTGGGGCTCTCGTGGTTGGTGATGATCTCCGGCGCGTCCACGATCTGCACGCGCGCCTCGTCGTGCGGGCGCGCTTCCAGCATCGCGCGCACCTTCTCTTCCGCGCCGCAGAAGAGGATCTGGATATCCGGCATCTCCCGCATGGCTTCCAGCGCGCCGTCCACCACGCACTCCGGCGCGTTGTCTCCGCCGTAGACATCCACCGCAATTCGGATCATGCTTCTCTCTCCCCCTCAGGCAAAAATTCCTCTCTCATGATAGCAGAGAACGCCGTGCTTTGCAAGGTTTCCCGCCCTGCTTATCCGCGGGCGCGGCCGCGCAGGAAGCGGGGCACGCCCATCTCCACGTTGCTGCCGATGACGCCGCTTGCCGCCGCCTTGAGCTCCTCTCTCGCGTTTGCCACGGCGTAGCACTCGTCCGCCACGCGGAACATGGGCAGATCGTTCAGATTGTCGCCGAAGCAGACGATGCGCGGTATGCCCGTAAGAGCGCGCAGCTTGTCCACGCCCGTGGCCTTTGTGGCGTCAAAGCGGGAGATCTCCAGCCAATCATAGTCCGGGTCGTAGGCGTCGCTGGTGAAGCTTACGTGGGCAAAGTCCAGCGCGCGGGCCTTTGGCTCCAGCGGCAGCAGCGTTTCCCGCTGCGCGAAGGCCGAAAGGTAGAACACCTCGCCCTGGAGCAGCTCCTCCATCGTCTCCACCGGGCGCAGGCGCGGGTCGCCCGCGCGGTCGCGGGCGTACTTTTCGATGCCCGCGTGTATCTTTGTGCGCAGCCAGGAGACCTTTTGCTGCCCGTCGATCTGCGCATAGACCATGGGCGACAATCCGGCGTCCAGGAAGACGTCGGCCACCTTGCGCCTCTGCGCCTCGTCAAACAGGCAGCGGTCGATGTCCTTTCCTGTCGTGGGATCGACGAGGAAGGCGCCGTTGTAGGCCACCACCGGGTATTTCAGGTGCAGCGCGCGCACGATCGGCCCGGCCGAGGCCCAGGAGCGCGCCGTGGCCACGGTGAAGGGGAGCCCGGCGTCCAGCATCTCGTTGAGCAGCGCCGCCGCGCCCTCGGGCAGCTCGGGCGTTTCTCCCAGCAGCGTGCCGTCCAGGTCGGAAACATAGAGCGTATCCCCGGCAAATTCCATGGGGCCGTCCTCCTTTTCTTTAAGTTAGGAAAAGCCCGGCGCACCCTTTCTCAGGTTCGCCGGGCTAAACTCGGATTCCAAGCGCCTTTACGCCTGCTTCTCCTCCTCGATCTTGATGACCTGCTTGCCGTCGTAGTAACCGCACTTCTTGCAGACGCGGTGGGCGAGCTTCATCGTCTTGCACTGCGGGCAGGCGACGATGCCGGGCATCGAGAGCTTCCAGTTGGCGCGGCGGGAGTTCTTGCGGGCCTTGGAAACTTTTCCCTTGGGTACTGCCATGGTTTTTACACCTCCTTATCGTCTTTGTCGTGAAGCAGCGCTTTCAATGCGGAAAACGCCGACCGCTCCAGCGCGGGATCGCACCCGCAGGAGCCAAGATTCAGGTTCTGACCGCACAAGGGACAAAGGCCCTTGCAATCCTCCCGGCAGAGGAACTGCATGGGGAGGTTTATGGCGATGTTGGCCACCGTAAGATCGGTCAGATCCACCTCGGAACCTTCGAAAAGGTACGCGTCGGGATGATCCGGATCAGGAAGCCTAACAAAGATTTCGTCAAAGGGCGCTTTGAGGTCGAGCCTTGCCTCTTCGAGGCAGCGGGCGCAGGGCGAAACGAGCGTCGCCGTAAGCTCGCCGCGCAGCGCGACAGAGTCGCCGATTCCGGTCATGAAGCCGTGCAGGGCGACGTCGCCGTCAAAACGGATCTGCTCCTTGCGGAACTCCTCCGCCGGCGCGGGCACAAGAATGTCGAACTCCAGGCTCTCGCCCGGATGCTTTAGGGCTTTTTCTACATTCAGCATCATCCGTCGTCACCTCGCACACAACCATTTCCCAATTATAGAGGCCGCGCCCGGTTTTGTCAACGTATTTTTTTGCGTAACAGAAATTTAGCAGAGCCTCCCGCCCGCGCTACCGCGCGGGCGGGAGAGCGCCTTACTTCTTGCCGCAGAGCTCGAGCGTGTCGCGGGCGATGGCCAGCTCCTCGTTGGTCTTGACCACCATGATCTTGACCTTGGAGTCCGCCGCCTCGATGAAGCCGTCGGAGCGGGTGACGGCGTTCTTCTCCTCGTCCAGCTTTACGCCCATGAAGTCCAGGCCCTCGACCGCTGCCTTGCGGATGTGGCCGACGTTTTCGCCGATGCCGCCGGTAAAGACGATGGCGTCCACGCCGCCCATGGCCGCCGCGTAACCGGCGATGTACTTCTTCAGGCGGTAGGTCATCATCTTAATGGCCAGCGTCGCGCGCTCGTTGCCCTCTTCCATGGCGGCGGTGAGGTCGCGCATGTCGGAGGAGACGCCGGAGATGCCAAGCAATCCGGACTTCTTGTTGAGTATGTTGGTCATTTCCTCGATGTCGATGCCGTCGCGCTTCATGATGTACTGCAGCGTCGCCGGATCCAGGTCGCCGGAGCGGGTGCCCATGACCATGCCCTCCAAAGGCGTGATGCCCATCGAGGTGTCCACGCACTTGCCGTCCACGACCGCGGAGAGCGAGGAGCCGTTGCCAAGGTGGCAGATGATCAGGCGCAGGCCCTTGCCGTCGGCAGAGCCCAGCAGCTGCGCCGCGCGCTTGGAGACGAAGCGGTGGGAGGTGCCGTGGAAGCCGTACTTGCGCACCTTCAGGCGCGTGTAGTAGTCGTAGGGCACGGCGTACATGTAGGCGTAGGGCGGCATGGTCTGGTGGAAGGCCGTGTCAAACACCGCGACGTTGGGGGTGTCCGGCATCATCTTCTGGCAGGCCTCGATGCCCTGGATGTTGGCGGGGTTGTGCAGCGGCCCGAGGATGATGTTGTCGTAGATGGCCTGCATGACCTTGGGGTTGACGATCTGGCTCTCGGTGAAGTCCGCGCCGCCGTGCAGCACGCGGTGGCCGACGGCGTCGATCTCCTTCATGTCGGCGATGACGCCCTTTTCCTTGTCGGTCAGGGCCTTGACGATGTACTCCATGGCCTCGGCGTGGTTCTTGAGATCCGCGTTAAAGACGATCTCGCCCTTGCCAGAGGACTGCTTGACGTTGCTGCCCTCGATGCCGATGCGCTCGGCCTGGCCCTTGGCGATGACGCTCTCGTCGTCCATGTCGATGAGCTGGTACTTGATGGAGGAGGACCCGGCGTTGATGACGAGGATCTTCATGATTCTTGCTCCCTCTTCTTTTTTCGCAAATCAGGGGAAGAGGGGTGGAGACTTTCCGCCCTTCTTCCCAAATTGGTATGGAATTTTACTTCTTCTGGGCCTGCACGGCGGTCAGCGCGCACAAAGAGACGATGTCGTCCACGGAGCAGCCGCGGGACAGATCGTTTACCGGGCGGGCCAGGCCCTGCATCACCGGGCCGATGGCCTCGGCGCCCGCCAGGCGCTGCACCAGCTTATAGCCGATGTTGCCGGCCTCCAAAGACGGGAAGATGAGGACGTTGGCGTGGCCGGCGACCGCGGAGCCGGGGGACTTCAGCTGCCCGACCTTTTCCACCAGCGCGGCGTCCGCCTGCAGCTCGCCGTCGACGTTCAGCTCCGGCGCCAGCTCCTTGACGCGGGCCGTGGCCTTGGCGACCTTCTCGACCATGTCGCCCTTGCCGCTGCCCTTGGTGGAGAAGGAGAGCATGGCGACCTTGGGCTCGTCGATCTCGGCGATGTCGCGGGCGGTCTTGGCCGAGGCGATGGCGATGGCGGCCAGCTGCTCGGCGTCCGGCTCGATGTTGACCGCGCAGTCGGCAAAGATCATCACGCCGTCCTGGCCGTAGGCCTTGTTCGGGATCTCCATGACAAAGCAGGAGGAAGCGGTGGTGACGCCCGGCTGGGTCTTGATGATCTGCAGCGCCGGACGCAGGGTGTCGGCGGTGGAGTGGATCGCGCCGGAGACCATGCCGTCGGCGGCGTTCTTCTTCATCATCATGGTGCCGAAGAAAACCTCGTCCTGCATCTGGGCAAGGGCCTTTTCCGGGGTCATGCCCTTGGCCTTGCGCAGCTCGTAGAGCGTGTCGGCGTACTCCTGCAGGCAGTCCGCCTTCTTGGGGTCGAGGATGGTGGCGCCGGTCAGGTCCTCGCCGTAGGCGGCGATCTTCTCCTCGTCGCCCAGCAGGATCACGTCGCAGATGCCCTCCTTCAGAAGGATGGCGGCGGCCTTTACGGTGCGCTCCTCCGCGCCTTCGGGCAGGACGATGCGCTTCTTGTCGGCCTTGGCCTTGGCCTTAATGCGATCCATCAAAGACATTTTACTTTTCCTCCTTGCCTGTGTTACCATATGGGAAAGCCCCCGCGGGCTCGTTTTGCGGGCAATGTCTTGCCGTTTCTATTATAGCGCTTTTCGTCGGATTTGAAAAGGCGCAACTTGCCGGAAAAATCCGACCTTTCCACAAAGAGAGAAGGAGTGAGGAAGATCCATGCGCGTCTGCGGCGTCATCTGTGAGTACAACCCCTTCCACCGCGGCCACGCGCTGCACCTGCAGGCGGCGCGGGAGAAGGCAGAGGCGGACTTTCTCGTCTGCGCCATGAGCGGGCCCTTCGTGCAGCGCGGCGAGCCGGCCATACTGGACAAGTGGACGCGGGCCGAGTCCGCCCTGCGCGCCGGGGCGGACCTTGTGCTGGAGCTGCCGGCGCGCTTTGCGGTGCGCGCCGCGCCGGACTTTGCCTTCGGCGGCGTTTCGCTGCTCGCGGGCCTTGGCGCGGTGACGCACCTCTCCTTCGGCGCGGAGGACGCGGACCTATCCCGCCTGCGCGCCCTGGCCGCGCCGGAGACGGCGGAGGAGTCCGCCCGCATACGCGCGCTGCTGACGCGCGGCCTGTCCCACCCGCAGGCGCGGGCGCGGGCGCGGGGCTTTGAGCTGCCGCCGAACATGACGCTGGCGGTGGAGTACCTGCGCGCCCTGCGCCGCCTTGGAAGCGCCATGGAGCCTGTCCCGGTCGCGCGCACGACCGCGCACGCCGATGAAACGCTGTCCGCGCTGTGCTCGGCCACGGCCGTGCGCCAGGCGCTGCTGCGCGGCGACGACGCGGGGGCGCGCAAGGCCCTGATGCCGGAGAGCGCCGAATTGCAGCTTGCCGCCCTGCCGCGTCCCCTGCCGCAGCTTGCCGCCTACTCCCCCATCCTCCTCTACGCCCTGCGCCTGACGCCGCCGCAGGAGCTGCGCGACCGCTTCGCCATCCCCGAGGGGTTGGATATGCGCCTCTATCGCGCAGCGCAGCAGACGAGCGACGTTTCGTCGCTGCTTGCGGCGGCGCAGTGTCGGCGCTACCCGGCGGCGCGGCTGCGGCGGCTGCTGACGCACATCCTTTTGCAGCTCACCGCGCAGGACCTCGCCGCCCATCCCCAGCCGGAATACGCGCGCGTGCTGGGCTTTCGCCGCCGCGCCGAGCCGCTGCTGCGCGCCATCGCCCGCGAAGGCCGCCTGCCGCTGCTTACCAAGGTCGCCGACGCGCCGCCCGAGCTGCTCCGCTCCGACCTCGTCGCCCAGGAGACCTGGGATCTCATCGCCGGGCATCCGGCCCGCCGCGACTACAGCGAGAAATTGCGCATACTCTCCGACTGACCCTTTCTTTCGCAAAAAAAGACCGGCGACCGGTGGAAGATTCCCCGGCGTCGATCTTTTTTATCGTTTTTCAGGCCCCGGCCTCCAGGCAGGCGGCGCGCTTCTTTTCCAGCGCCTCGAGGAACTCGGGCATGCGGCGCTCCATCTCCTCGCGGCCGATGCGTATGCACTCCTCGGCCTGGGCGATGGAGGCGGGGTTGATGTGGGCGAGCTTTGGCACGAGCAGGAAGTCGGCGGTGTTCACCGTGTGCTGCATGACCTGCCACTCCATGATCTCCAGGGAGTGAAGGATGACGCGGGCGATGCCCTCGCACTGCGCCGGGCCGCCGTGGTAGCCCACGTCCACGGCCAATACGAAGTCCGCGCCCATGTCCCGCGCCGTGGTCACGGGCACGCGGTCCACCACGCCCCCGTCGACATAGGTGCGGCCGCCGAGGCGGCAGGGCTTGAAGATCCCCGGTATGGAGATCGAGGCGCGGATGCCCTGGTAGAGCAGGCCCTCGCGCAGCACGGCGCGCTCGCCCATCTCCAGGTCCGTGGCCACGGCGGCAAAGGGGATCTGCGTCTGGTCGAAGCGGCGGTTGCCGGTGAGCGTGCGCAGCAGCAGCTCGATGCGGTTGCCGGCGATGATGCCTTCTGTGGGCAGGGCCACGTCCACCAGGTCCTTTTCGTCGATGGAGGCGCAGAAGCGCTCCATCAGCCTCAAGTTCATGCCGCAGGCATAGACGCCGCCCACCAGCGCGCCCATGCTCGTCCCGGCGATGCAGTCGGGGCGCAGCCCCCGCGCCTCCAGCGCCTGCAGAACGCCTATGTGCGCCAAACCGCGGAACGCGCCGCCGCCCAGGGCGACGCCGAAGCGAAAATTTCCGTCCGGCATAGGTTCTCCTCCTCTTTTCATAGACTTGCAAAGACGATCGACTTCTCAAAAGGGGGGATATGGGCGCGTGTTCCAGCGGATATGGCGCGCCGCGCTGCTCGGCGGGCTGCTCGCACTGCTCTTCCTCTTTCCCCAGGCGGCCATGCGCGGCGTGCGCCAGGGGCTCTCCCTCTGGGCGGACGCGGTGCTGCCGGCGCTGCTGCCCTTCTTCGTGCTGACCGCCCTTTTGCAGGAGAGCGGCGCGCTGTTTGCGCTCTCCGCCTGCCTGCGGCCGCTGTGCCGGCTCCTTCGCCTGCCGGCGCCTGCCGCGGGGGCGATGCTCGGCGGCTGGCTGTGCGGCGCGCCGGGCGGCGCGCGCCTTGCCGCGGCGCTGTGCCGGCGCGGGGCGATGGACGGCGGCGCCTGCGCCCGGCTGCTGGCCGCCGCCACGGTGACAAGTCCCCTCTTCCTGGTGGGGACGGTGGGGCAGGCCCTGGGCAGTCCGGCGCTTGGCGGATTGATTTATGCTATCCAGTGGCTGGCCGCAATATGCAACGGCCTGCTCTGGCGGGGCTTCGGCCCCGCGTCCGCGCCCGCCGCTTCGGCCCCGCGCCCGCCCTCCGGCGGCCCGCTGCTGCACGCCCTGCCGGAGGTCCTGCGCGAGAGCTGTCTGTCCTGCCTGTTCATCGGCGGTGCGATCGCGGTGTTCTCGGCGCTGTCCGCCGTGCTCGCGGCGACGGGCGCGGTGGAGGCCCTGCAGCGCACGCTGCTCTTCCTGCTGCCGCCGGAGAGCGTGCCGGGGCTGCTGGCGGGCGCGCTGGAGGTGAGCGGCGGCTGCCGCGGCATCGCGGGCGCGGCGCTGCCTCTGGCGCTGCGGGCCGCGATGCTGTGCGGGCTGTGCGCCTTTGGCGGGTTTTCGGTGCTGTGCCAGGCGCAGGTGTTCCTGGACGGGACGGTGACGCCGCGAAACTACCTCCTGCAGCGGCTGACGCACGCGGCGCTGGCCTTTGCCCTCTGCCGCGGGGCCTTTCTCTTCTTCGGCGCGGCGCTGCCCGCCTTTGCGCCGCTTGCGCCCGCGGCGGAATTCGCGCCGGAGAACCCCCTGGCCCTGCCGGCGCTGCTGCTCTGCCTGCTCTTTTCGCTTCTGCCCTGGCGCCGCCTGCTGCGCCCGCGCTAAAAAACGTGGAAAAAAGGGGAAGGCGAAGCGCGCCTCCCCTTTCCCTGTCCTCTATCTGCCGCCGCGGCCGCCGTTGCCGCCGCTCTCCTTCGCCTGCCCGGTGACCTCCAGGCGGTTCTGGCGCACGTCGTCGAGCACGCGGCGCAGGTGCTGCTCGACGTTGCCGAGCACGTCGTCCAGATAGGCGGTGCAGCTGTCCTCTTCCTCTATGGTCTTTTCCTCCGCCTCGCGGATCATGGCGTTGGCGCGGCGCTGGGCCTCCTGGACGATGGCGTGGTTGCTGACCATCTGCTCAAACTGCTGGCGGGCGTCGGCGATGATCTGGTCCGCCTGCTGCTGGGCGTCGGCGATGATCTGCTCGCGGTCGCGCACGATGACCTCGGCGTCCTTGACGTCGTCGGGCAGCGTCACGCGCAGTTCGCTGACGATGTCCAGGCACTTCTCGACGTCGACCAGGCGCTTGCCGGTCAGCGGCACGGTGGCCGACTTGCTCAGCTCCTCGTCCAGGTATTCCAAAAGAGCCATTACGTTCATGTTTCAATCTCCTTTCGGGGTATGCCGCGCGAGGGCGGCGAGCACGGGCTCCGGCGCCAGCATGGAAACGTCCCCGCCCAGGGCGAAGATCTCGCGCACCAGGGAGGAGCTGATGCTGCCGTGCTCCGGTCGGGCCGGCAGAAACAGCGTCTCGATCTCGGGGGCCATGTAGCGGTAGCCCGCCGCCAGCGTCATCTCGTATTCAAAGTCCGTCACCGAGCGCAGGCCGCGGACCATGACGCGCGCCCTGACCGCGCGCGCAACCTCCACCGTGGGGCGGTCGCTGCACAGCACGCGCACATTGGGGAGCGCCGACAGGCTCTCCTCGATGCTGCGCACGCGCTCCTGCGGCGAGAGCAGGGCGTGCTTGGCCGGGTTGACCAGCACCGCCACCACCACCTCGTCATAGAGGGGCGACAGCCTTTGTACGATGTCCAGATGCCCCAGCGTAAAGGGGTCGAAGGAACCGGGGTACAGCGCGATGCGCGTCTCCATATGCGTTTTACGCCCTCCCTATAAAGCGCAGGCGGGACTTGCCGTATTTTCTCTCGTCCGCAAGGCAAAAGGCGGCGGGCAGTGCGATCGTCTCGTCCTGCGCAGTCTCCGCCACGATGCAGCCCTCCGCTTCCAGCATATCCGCCGCCGCCAAAGCGGAAAGCGCCCAATCGACCAGGCCCCTGTGGTAGGGCGGGTCGAGGAACACCAGGTCGAATTTCTCACCCGCAAGGCGGCGCAGCGCTTCCTCCGCCCCGCAGCAAAGCAGGCGGGAGCGCTCGGCGGCGCGCACGGCGGCGATGTTTGTCTCGATCACCGCGCAGGCGTCGCGGGCGCTGTCGCAGAACACGGCGCTGTCCGCCCCGCGGGAAAGCGCCTCCAGCCCAAGGGCCCCGGAGCCTGCGAACAGGTCCAGCACCCGCGCCCCGCGCACGCGCCCCTGCAGTATGTTAAAGAGCGCCTCGCGCGTTCTGTCCAATGTCGGGCGGGTGTTTTCGCCCGCGAGCGTGACGAGTTTTCTCCCTCGGGCCTGCCCGGAAATGATGCGCATAGCAGAAAGCCTCCTCCGAATCCAGCCTTCGGTTCTCCCATCATACCACAATCGCGGGTTCCCGACAAGAACTCCGCCTGGATTTTTCGTGAAACTTCCGCGCATAACTCCGGCGCGGCGGGTCAAACTAAGCGTGCCGAAGGGATTCGGCAGTATCGTTGGTCACTCCTCCTACTCTGCACTCGGGGGCCGAAGGCCTCCCTTTTCTTTTTTTGGGGGCGTCTGCCAAGGGCGCGCGCAGACAGACGGGGAAACCGGCGCATGCGCCGGTTTCCCCGCGGCGAACATTATTGGGGCTTGGGCGCCTTCTTCCTGCGGCGGCGGCTGACGCGGCGGCGCTTGTCGCGCTTGGCCTTTTCCATCATCTTCACCTGCCGCGCCCACATCTTCGGCCCGCAGGCGTAGCCCGCGCCCACGCACACGGCAAAGACGAGCGGCACCGCGATATAGAACCAGGGCAAAAGCGCTTCCACATACTGGAAGACGCCCAGCACCGCGCTCATGGCCACGCGCACGATGAGCGTCAGCAGTATCGGCTGGTTCCCGCCAAAGGCGATGGCGACGACGGCCAGTATAAACAGGGGCGACATGGATAGAAGCGCGGCGGCCCAGCCCTTGACCGGGCGGTACATCCTCTGCTTCTCCGTTTCGCTGAGCACATGGCCGCGCTCCTGCACCTGCTTTTCCATCAGCGCGGCGTACTTGCAGTCCTGCGTGCCGCGCTGCAGGCCGTCGTAGAAGAGCGCCGCCAGCGTGGCCAATGTGTAGACCGCCGTCAGCGTCAGGTTCAGCCAGTCGTAGTCGCCCATAAAGGATTGGATGAAAACCAGGCTCACCAGCGTGAGCGTCAGCAGCACCAGCAGCGTCGTGCCGGCAAACTTGGCGATGTCCTTCATACCCGATTTCTACCTCCGATGCGTATATGGCCCGCCTCGCAGACGAGCGCGTCCATGAGCAGGTCGTGCGTCTCCCGGGGCACAGCCGGGACGATGCAGTCCGCGTACGCGACGCCCAGCCGCAGCGCCCGTGTCCGCGTAAGATATCTGTCGTAATAGCCGCCGCCCTGGCCCAGCCTGCCGCCGTCCCGGTCAAAGGCCAGGCCCGGCACGAGGACGAGGTCGAGGGCCTCCGGCGGCACGAGCGCGCCGCGCGGCTCCGGTATGCCAAAGCGCCCAGGGGTGAGTTCCCCGCCGAGCGCCGCCGCCTCCATCGCCCCGTTTTCCCCGCAGACGGGCAGGCACACGGTCTTGCCCAGGGCTTTGGCCCGCTCCAGCAGATGCTTTAGGCTCACCTCGCTCCCCACCGCCGCGTAGGCCAGCAGGCAGCGGCAGGCGGCAAACTCCGGCAGGGCGGCGATGAGATCGCAGATCCGCGCGTCCTTCTCCGCCCTGTCCGCGACCGCGCCGCGCCGCCTCCGCATGGCGCGGCGCATTTCCGCCTTAGTCATCCGCTTCCTCCGCCATGAGGCCCGGATAGTGCCGCGGCACGCGCGCCGAGAACCCGGTCAGTATCTCGTAGGGGATGGTGTCCGCAAGCGCCGCCAGTTCCTCGCTCGTGATCTCCTCGTCCCCCTGGCGCCCGAGCAGCACCGCCTCGTCCCCCGGCTTTGCGCCAAGGCCGCTGACGTCCAGCATGATCTGGTCCATGCACACCGCGCCCACCACCGGCACGCGCACCCCGTGCACCAGGACCTGAGCCCGGTTGGAGAAGGCGCGGCGGTAGCCGTCGGCATAGCCGATGGGGAGCGTGGCGATGTCCGTCTCCCGCTGCGCGGTAAAGCGGCGGCCGTAGCTGACTGTGTCGCCCGCGTGGATGCGCTTTACGTGCGTAAGCCGCGTCACAAGGCGCATCGTGGGCTGGAGCGCCAGCTCGTGCACGGGGTCAAAGCCGTAGAGCGCGATGCCGGCGCGCACGCGGTCGTACCGCGCCTGCGGGTAGCGCACCGCGGCGGCGGAGGCGGCGGCGTGGCGCTCGAGCTTCAGCCCGTATTCCCGCGTCACGGCAAGCAGCGCCTCAAAGCGCGCCAGCTGCTCCAGCGCAAAGTCGCTCTCAGGGTCGTCGGCGGCGGCAAAGTGCGTCATCGCGCCGGTGAGCTCCACGTGCGGGCAGAGGCGCGCTGCGTCCAGCAGCGCGCGCAGCTCTTCCTCCGTGCGCACGCCGATGCGGTTCATGCCGGTGTCCAGCTTTAGGTGCGCCTTGGCGTGCACGCCGAGGGACTTTGCCGCGCCCTCCAGCGCCAGCAGCGCGCCGATCGTGTAGACCGCCGCGGTGATGCCGTACTCCGCCGCGGCCAGCGCGCCGGGGCCGTCGGTCGTGCCGAGCATGAGTATGGGCTCCTCGATCCCCGCCTCGCGCAGGGCGACGCCCTCCTCGATCAGGGCCACGGCGAACATATCCGCCCCGGCCGCGCGCAGGGCCCGCGCCACGGGGATGGCGCCGTGGCCGTAGGCGTCGGCCTTGACCACGGCAAGCGCCGGCGTCCCGCCCGCGGCCGCGCGCAGGGCCCGGTAGTTCTGCGCTATCGCCTTGAGATCGATGTCCAAATGGGTCGGTCGTATGTCGTGCATGGTGCTTCTCCTGGTGGCAGGGGGATCAGAGCACGCCCTTGCGGATGCAGCGCTCCATGAAGGCGGCCTGCTCGGCCCGGACCACGCGGTCCATGCGCGGCTGCGCGCACAGCAGCAGGCAGTTCTCATCGCCCGACGCGTGCTTCTCCCAGCGGGGCAGGCCCTCGCCGTTGGGGTCGAGGTTCTTGACGAAATTGGCCCAGTAGCTCATCATCATTTCCGCGGCGCGATGGTCTTCCTCCCGCCAGGGCCGCCAGCCGGTGTAGAGCGTGCCGAACTGGTAGACCAGTTCCGAGGAGTGGAAGGGGCCGACCACGGTGCCGTCGGCGTTGGGCAGCGTCTGGGTGAAGTTGTAGAGATAGGCGTCGCAGCCCAGCGCCATCTGGCACTCGGCGGTGATGCGGTCGCCGGCGAATGTGCGCGCCGTGCGGGCAAAGCTCACCACGCGCCCGGCCTGCTCATTGTCCTGCGCCGGGAAGACGCGCAGGAACTCCGAGGCGTGCTCACCGTACTCCGCGGCGGACGCTTTGTAGTTGGCGTAGTCGTCCGCCTGCGTCTCGTGCAGGCAGTCCTCGTCGCTGGTGGAGCCAAGGATCATCGGCACGGCGTTCTGCCGCCCGGCGAAGAAGCGCGTGCTGTACTCCTCCGGTATGAGGTCGCCGTCCACGATGGGGCGGAACCACAGCCCCGCAGCGTCCGTGGCCTCCATGATCTGCTCCGGCGTGCAGGCGCGCATCTCCTCCAGGTTCCTGCACCCCAGCGCCTCCTGCAGTTTCAGGCCCTGCTCCTCGGCGTCCCGCAGCGTCGCGCCGACGCGCGCCCGGCCCATCACGGTGCCGCTCTGGGCGATGGCGGCGCGGAAGAGACCCGCGGTCTGTTCTTTGGCGGCGACCAGCGCGGTGACGGACATGGCCCCGGCGCTCTGGCCGTCGATGGTGACCTTTTCCGGGTCGCCGCCGAAGGCGGCGATGTTCTTCTGCACCCAGCGCAGCGCGGCGATCTGGTCCCAAAAGGCGTAGTTGCCGGAGACGCCGCCCTGCTCGCGCGTCAGTTCCGGGTGGGCCATGAAGCCCAGCGCGCCCATGCGGTAGTTGATGGTGACAACGACGATGCCCTTGGCGGCCATCGTCTCGCCGATGAACTGCAGCGCGCCGCCGGAGCCCTCGCGGAAGCCGCCGCCGTGGATCCAGAAGAGCACGGGCAGCTTTTCCCCGGCCTTGGCGGGGGACCAGACATTCAGGGCCAACCCTTGCGCCTCGTCCATGATCTTCTCATTGGGATAGAACTCCACCTGGTAGAAGGAGCCCTTGGGCAGCGTGACCTGCGGGCAGTCGGGCGCGTACTTCGTGGCGTCGCGCACGCCCTGCCACGGGCGCACGGGCTGAGGACGGCGCCAGCGGTTCTCTCCCACGGGCGCGTCGGCGTAAGGTATGCCAAGGAAGGCCCAGACCGCGGGCTCGCGCTCGCAGCGCTTTCCCTGCAGCAGGCCGTCGGCGATGGTGACAATGCCGTTCTTTTCTGCAAACATGATCGTACCCCCTGCACTGTATTTGCTCTTATTGTATTCTCCCTGCGCCCTTTCGTCAAGCGCTGCGCCGCCGGAGCGCCTGTTTTTCGTGCCGGAACACAGACGCGGCCCCCTTCCGTTTGCCCGGAAGGGGGCCGCAGCCGCGCCGAAGATGGGCGCTATTCGTTGTTGATGCTGTGGTGGGAGAGGACGCGCAGGCGGGCCATGGCGTGGGCCAGGGAGGCGCGGGTGATGATGAACTCGCGGCGGCTCTGCGCCTGGCGGAGCTTCTCCTTTTCGCGCTGCTCCTCCTCGCGGGCGAGGCGCTCGTCGATCTCCTCGGGCCACTCGGCCATCTGGCAGAGCAGCAGGACGCGCTTGCGGTCGACCATGGCGTAGCCGTCGGCGGTGACGCACTCGCGCCACTTGCCGTCCTTCTTGATGCGCACGGCGCCGCTCTTGAGCACCAGCACCAGCGGCGCGTGCCCGGCCAGCACGCCGAGCTCCCCGTTTTCGCCGGGGAGTATGACCATCTCCACCGGCTCTTTGAGGAACTGCCGCTCGGGCGTTGTGATCTCCAGTTCAAACTCTGCCATCGCGCATCAGCCCTTTCGCATGGCCTCGGCCTTGGCCTTGGCCTCGTCTATGTCGCCCACCATGAAGAAGGCGGCCTCGGGCAGGTCGTCCACCTCGCCGTCGACGATGGCGCGGAAGCCCTCGATGGTCTTTTCCACGGGCACGTACTTGCCGGGGTTGCCGGTGAAGACCTCCGCAACGAACATGGGCTGCGAGAGGAAGCGCTGGATGCGGCGCGCGCGGTGCACGGTGAGGCGGTCCTCCTCGGAGAGCTCGTCCATGCCCAGGATCGCGATGATGTCGCTGAGCTCCTTGTAGCGCTGCAGCACCTCCTGCACGCGGCGGGCGATGCGGTAGTGCTCCTCGCCCACGACGCGCGGGTCGAGTATGCGGCTGCCGGAGGCGAGCGGGTCGACCGCCGGGTAGATGCCGTTTTCCGCCACGGCGCGGGAGAGGACGGTGGTTGCGTCCAGATGCGTGAACGTGGTGGCGGGGGCGGGGTCGGTCAGGTCGTCCGCCGGGACGTAAATGGCCTGCACGGAGGTGATGGACCCCTTGTCGGTGGAGGCGATGCGCTCCTGCAGCTCGCCCACCTCCTCGGCCAGCGTCGGCTGGTAACCGACGGCCGAGGGCATGCGCCCGAGCAGCGCCGAGACCTCGGAGCCGGCCTGCACGTAGCGGAAGATGTTGTCGATGAACAGCAGCACGTCCGTGTGCCTCTGGTCGCGGAAGAACTCGGCCTGGGTAAGGCCGGTCAGCGCCACGCGCATACGGCTTCCCGGCGGCTCGTTCATCTGGCCGAAGGCCATGACGGTCTTGTTGATGACGCCGCTCTCCTTCATGTCGGAGAGGAGCTCCGCGCCCTCGCGGGAGCGCTCGCCAACGCCGGTGAAGATGGAGTAGCCGCCGTGCTCGGTGGCGATGTTGCGGATCATCTCCATGATGAGGACGGTCTTGCCCACGCCCGCGCCGCCGAAGAGGCCGATCTTGCCGCCCTTGGGGTAGGGCGCGAGCAGGTCGATGACCTTGATGCCGGTCTCAAAGACCTCGTTTGCGGGCTTCTGGTTGACGAAGGCCGGCGGCTCACGGTGGATGGACATGGTGTCCTTGGCCGTGATCTCGCCCAGGCCGTCTATGGGCTCGCCCATGACGTTGATGGCGCGGCCGAGCATGTTCTCGCCCACCGGCACGGTGATGGGGGCGCCGGTGTTTTCCACGGCCATGCCGCGGTACAGGCCCTCTGTGGCCTTTAAGGCGATGCAGCGCACGACGCCGCCGCCCATGTGTTTTTCCACTTCCAGCGGCGTCTTAAAGGCGCCGTCGGTCACATACAGCAGGTCCCGGATGGCCGGCATGTCCTCGTGCGCAAACTGCACGTCCACGACCGCGCCGATGACCTGGGTGACCACACCCTGGTGTTTTTCTTCCATATGTCCCTACCCTTCCAGCGCGTCCGCGCCCGCGATGATCTCGGCAAGCTCATTGGTGATGGCGCTCTGACGGGCGCGGTTGAGTTCATGGCTGAGCTTGTCGATCATTTCGTTGGCGTTGCGCGTGGCCGAATCCATCGCGTTCATGCGGGCGCACTGCTCGCTGGCGAAGGACTGCACCAACACGCTGTAGATGATGCCGATCAAGTACTGGGGAATGAGCAGCTCCATGAGCTTGGTGATGGAGGGCTCGTAGATGATCTGGTCGTGGTCCTCGTCCCCGGTGACCGTCGCCTCGACGTCGTCGAAGTCCTCCACGCGCACGGGCAGCAGGCGGATCACCTCCGGGTGCTGCACCATGGTGGAGACGCGGCGGGTGTAGACGACGTAGACCTCGTCCAGCAGTTTCTGGTCGTAGAGCTCCAGGACGGTCTCGGCGATCTGCTGCGCGTGGTAGAGCGTCGGGTCCTGGATGACGTGGGTGAACTCTATGTCGATGACGTAGCCGCGCCTTTCGAGGAAGTCGCGCGCCATCTGCCCGATGCAGAAGATGTTGCTCTCCTCGAAGTTCTTCATGTGCTCCACGGCAAGGTTCAGGACGTTGCTGTTGTAGCCGCCCGCAAGGCCCTTGTCCGCGGCGACGATGATGTGCGCGGCGCGCCGTCCCGCCGGGGCCCGGAGGTAGCGGTGCGTCTGCCCCTCGGCGTGCATGAGCACGTCCTTGATGGTCTGGCGCAGCTCCTTCTGGTAGATGGCGTTGGCCTCGTAGCGCGCCAGGCCCTTCTTCATCTTGGAGGTGGAGATCATCTGCATGGCCCGGGTGATCTGCAGCGTCTGCGAGACCACGCGCATGTGATGACGGATGTCGGCAATGCTGGCCATGTTCTAGCTCACCTCTTAAAGTATTCCTGCGCCGCGGTGACAAGGCTGTTTTCCGTGTCCTCGTCCAGCTCTCGGCTCTGCTCGATGCGAAGCAGGATCTGCGGGTAATGCCGGCGCACAAAGTCGAGGAAGTCGGCCTTGAACTGCGCGATGTCCTTAACCGAAACGTCGGTCGCCAGGCCGCGCGTCATGACGTAGAGCAGCACCACCTGCTCGGGCATGGCCATGGGCGCGTACTGCTCCTGCTTCAGCAGCTCCGTCAGCTTTGCGCCCTGGTCGAGCAGGTCGCGCGTGGCGGTGTCCAGGTCCGACCCGAACTGGGCAAAGACCGCCAGCTCCCGGTACTGGGCAAGGTCCAGTCTCAGCTGGCCGGAGACCTTGCGCATGGCCTTGGTCTGGGCGTTGCCGCCCACGCGGGAGACGGACAGGCCGCCGTTTACCGCCGGGCGCACGCCGGCGTTGAACAGCTCGCTCTCCAGGAAGATCTGGCCGTCGGTGATGGAGATGACGTTGGTGGGGATGTAGGCCGAGATGTCGCCGGCCATGGTCTCGATGATGGGCAGCGCCGTCATCGAGCCGCCGCCAAGGTGGTCGGAGAGCTTGGCCGCGCGCTCCAGCAGGCGCGAGTGCAGGTAGAAGACGTCGCCGGGGTAGGCCTCGCGTCCCGGCGGACGGCGCAGCAGCAGCGATATGGCGCGGTAGGCCACGGCGTGCTTGGACAAATCGTCGTAGATGATCAGCGCGTCCTTGCCGTTGTACATGAACTCCTCGGCCATGGCGCAGCCGGCGTAAGGGGCGATGTACTGCATGGGCGCGGTGTCGGAGGCGGTGGCGGCGACGATCGTAGTGTACTCCATGGCGCCGTGCTCCTCCAGCGTCTTTCGCACGCCGGCGATGGTGGAGGCCTTCTGGCCGATGGCCACATAGATGCAGATGACGCCGGTGTCCTTCTGGTTGAGTATGGTGTCGATGGCGATGGCGGTCTTGCCGGTCTGCCGGTCTCCTATGATCAGCTCGCGCTGGCCGCGGCCGATGGGGACCATGGCGTCGATGGCGATGTAGCCGGTCTGCAGCGGGGTCTTGACCGCGCCGCGCTCGATGATGGGCGGGGCCTCGGTCTCGATGGGGCGGAAGGACTTGGCGCGTATGGCCTCGCGCCCGTCGATGGGGCGGCCCAAGGGGTCGACTACGCGGCCCAGCAGCCCCTCGCCCACCGGCACGGAGACGACGCGGCCCGTGCCCTCGACCTTGCTGCCTTCCTCGATGTCGTCGGTCTTGTCCAGCAGGATCACGCCGACGTTGTCGCGCTCCAGGTTGAAGGCGATGCCGAACTTGTCCCCGTCAAAACGGAGAAGCTCGTTGTTGCGGCAGCCGTTCAGGCCCGAGACGTGGGCAATGCCGTCGCCGACGGAGAGCACATAGCCCACCGGCAGCACCTCGGAGCGGGTCTGGAAACCGCTCATGCGGCGCACGCGCTTTTCCAGCTCCTCCATGTCCACGCTGGAGCGTGTCTTCTTTTTCTTCTTGGGCTTGCCGTCGCTGTCCAGGACGATCTGCCCGGCCTCGTCGCGCTCGTCCTCGACGGTCGCGACGGTGTTGAGCCCTTCCAGCCAGTCGAAGTTTTCGGCGTCGGAGTCAAAGTTGATGTCTCCGCTGTCGTCCTTGATGGTCAGGCGCTTTTTGATGGTGCCGTCGTAGACGCGGCCGTCGATCTCCACGCGCAGGCCGCCGATGAGCGACTTGTCCACCTGGGGAACGAGCGTCACCTGGTCGCCCAGGGTCTTCGCAAAGCGCTCCTCCACGAGGTGAATCTGCTCCGGCTGAAGGTGTATGGGCGCATAGACGAAACCTTTCAGCATATCACTTCACCTCGGATAGGAATTCCTCCATCAGCTTCTGATGGTCTTCGGGCTTGATCTCGCGCTCGAGTATGCGGCTTGCCAAAGCGACGGAGAGCTCCATCACCTGGTCGTGCATGGCCTCGAGCTGGCGGCGCTTTTCCTCCTGCGCCTCCTGCTTGGCGTTCTCGAGAATGACGCCGGCCTGCTCCTGGGCCTTTTCGCGGATGGACTTGGCGTCCTTGTCCGCCTGGGCCATGATCTGGGCCACCTGGTCCTCCGCGTCGGCGCGGGCCTTGCGCAGTATGTCGTCCCCCTGAGCGCGGATGGCGTCGGCTTCCGCCTTTTCCGCGTCCAGCTCCTCGCGCTCCTTGGCAAAGCGCTCCTTGCGCGCCTGCATGAACTTGGCCACGGGCTTGTAGAGGAAGATGCGGAAGACGACGTAGAGGATGACGATGTTGACCAGGTGCATCAGGAGAGAAAGCGGATTGACGATTGCACTTAATCCTTCCATTTCCGTGTTCTCCTTGCCTTCCCTTACATCAGGAAGATGATGATCAGCGCCACGACGAAGCCGTAGATGGCGGTGGACTCAGCCAGAACCATGCCCAGCATCATCGTCGAGCGGATGTTGCCGGCCGCTTCCGGCTGGCGGGCGACCGCTTCGACGGACTTGCCGGTGGCAATGCCCATGGAGATACCGGCACCCATGCCGGTGAGAACCGCAAGACCAGCGCCGATGGCGAGCAGACCAGTTTCCATAATTTTCTTACCTCCAAAGTGTAGTTTGTCTAAATCTTTCGTAGGGGTCACTCGATCGCTTCCGAAACGTAGGAGAGCGTCAGCGTGATGAAGATGTAGGCCTGAATGGCCGAGTCGAAGAAGTTAAAGTACAGCGAGAGCGCCGCCGGGATCGCGACCGCGAAGTACTGCAGCGCGCCGTAGATGAGCTCCATGACGATCATGCCGGCGAGGATATTGCCGTAGAGTCGGCAGGCCATGGAGATGGGGACCGCGACGTCGGTCAGTATCGGGATGATCGGGATGGGCTTTACATAGTGTCCCAGGCGCCCGAAGAAGCCCTTCTTGCGGAAGCCCATGTAGTTGATCCAGAAGAAGGTGCCAAGTCCCAGCGCCAGCGTCATGGAAAGATCCGTCGTCGGCGCGCGGATGCCGATGAGCTCCACCATACAGCACCCGAAGATGTACAGGCCGATCGTGGCGCAGTAGGGGGCGATCTCCTCCCACACGCTGCCGACCTCGGTCTTGGAGTACTTCTGTATGGTCTCCACGCCCAGCTCCAGAAGATTCTGCAGGCCCTTGGGCACCTCGGTGAAGTTTCTGGACTTGATCTTCACCGCGATGGCCAGCACGATCAGCACCGCCATCACGCCCCAAGCGACCACCACCGACTGCCCTACGTTGACATCGCCAATGTAAAAGGCTTCCGGTGTGATTTCCAGCTCCATTTCATCATCTCCTGCCATCCAAGTAATTTTTGAGGAACATGACGCCCAGCATCAGCAGGTCCCCCGCCGCCGCCAGCACCATGAACCACAGGGAAACGAGCGCCGCCAGGAGCAGTATGGCAAGATGCGTCAGCGGCTTTAGCACGACAAGCGCCAGCAGGGTCCGGTTGCCCAGCCCCTTCTTCAGCATCCTGCGCGTCAAGAGCATGTTGCACGCGCCGCCCAGCAGCCCCCAAAGCAGCCCCAAAGCGTCCGGAAACCACAGAAATGGCCCCATTGCGCCGCCTCCCTCCTGGTATCTCTCCCAAGCATAATACGCTTTGCGCCCCGTTTTGTAAAGACCATTTGCCCGATTAACGTTTATTTTTCATTCTCATTTGACATATACCGTTCATCTATTTCCTTACTTATTATTTGCCTGCAAAGTATGCGCGCCGCGCCCGCCCCCTTTTCCGCTTGACAAAATGCGCCGCGGCCTGTATATTGTAAACCGAAGCATTCATTCTGGTTTACATTCGAAGGAGGACCACACTATGAAACACATTCCCGTGCGCGTCCTGACGCTGGGCGCGCTCTTCTGCGCGCTTGTGGCCGTGGGCGCGCAGATCACGATCCCCGTGCCCTACGGGGCCTTTACGCTGCAGCTGTTCTTCGCGCTGCTGTGTGGGCTGCTGCTGCCGCCGCGGGCGGCGGGGCTGTCGATGCTGGCCTATGTGCTGCTCGGGCTTGCGGGGGCGCCGGTGTACGCCGGGTTTTCCGGCGGGCTCTCCGCATTCGTCTCGCCGACCTACGGCTTTGTGCTGGGCATGGCGGCGGCCGCGCCGCTCCTCTCGCTCCTCTTCCGACGCCTGCGCGCGCGCCGGAAGCCGTTTGCCGCCGCGCTGCTCTCCGGGCTTGCCGGCATAGGCGTGACGTACGTTGTGGGCGCGGTCTACGGCTACGCGGTGCTGACGCTGGCGCTGCGCCAGGCGGTGACGCCCTGGTTCGTGGTCTGGACGTTCTGCCTGATGTACCTGCCCTTTGACGCTGTCAAGCTCCTTGCGGCCGCGGGCCTTGCCCCGGTGCTGCTGCGCCGCCTGCCCCGCTGAAAGACAGAAGCGCGGCGCGCGTTCCCGGAAAACCCCCGGAGACGCGCGCCGCGCCTCTTTATCTTGCGCCTTTCTAGCGCTTTTTCTCCGTCACGCGGCGGGTGGCGACGACGTTTGCGCCGGTCCCGGCCACGTTCTCCACCACGCAGTCGCCCACGGCCACGGGCGCGCGCAGGGACGCGCCGCGTATGGCGCGCAGCACCTCCGGGATGCGGGCCTTGGGCACGGGCGCGTCGGTCTTGACCGAGCACATCCTCTGCGCGCCGTGGGACACGGGCACGGAAGAGGTGACCGTGCGCACCGGAGCGGTAAACTCCTGCACGCCGTAGGTCTTGCCGCGGGGGCAGGTGTTGCCCTCGACCTGCACCGCGCTTTTCTCGTCCTGCCAAACGGTGAGGCGGCAGCCCACCGGGCAGGAAATGCAGACGAATTCCTTTTTCATCGCTCAGCCCTCCTCCACGCGCACCGTGACGTCGCCGGCCACGTCTTTTAAGTCGATGACGACCTTCTCCATCTCGCCGGGGGTCATCACGCGCTTTTTGACGGATCGGATCTCGCGGCCGCCGCTCAGCACGGCAAGGCGCGCGGGCTTGTAGGCGGCGCGCACGCGGAAGTAGAGCGCGGCCTTGCCCTCGCCCCTGACCAGGCGCTGCGGCACGACGTAGCGCGTGCCGCCCTCGGGCAGAACGCGCACGGTCTCCGCCTTCTGCAGCGTGCCCAGGGCGAACTTGGCGGCGTTCTCTCCGGCGATGGCGGCCTCCTCGCTGACGTTGTCCACCAGGTCGTGCACGTGCAGCACGTTGCCGCAGGCAAAGATGCCGGGCACGCTGGTCTGGCGCTCGGCGTCCACCTGCGCGCCGGAGGTGACGCGGTCCATCTGCGCGCCGGTGCCCTTGGTAAGCTCGTTCTCCGGGATCAGGCCGACGGAGAGCAGCAGCGTGTCGCAGGGGACAAAGCGCGCCGTCTCCATCTTGGGGGCGCGGGTCGCGGGATCGACCTCGGCCACCGTCACGCCCTCGACGCGCTCGCGGCCGTGGATCTCCACCACCGTGGTATTGAAGTACAGGGGGATGTCGTTGTCCTCCAGGCACTGCACGATGTTGCGGTTCAGGCCGCTGGAGTAGGGCATGATCTCGCACACCATCTCCACCTTGGCCCCCTCCCAGACCATGCGCCGCGCCATGATAAGCCCGATGTCGCCCGATCCCAGGATCACCACGCGCTTGCCCGGCATCATGCCCTCCATGTTGACCAGGCGCTGCGCGCATCCGGCGGTGTAGACGCCGGCCGGGCGCGTGCCGGGGATGTTCAGCGCGCCGCGGGTGCGCTCGCGGCAGCCCATGGCCAGCACCACCGCGCCGGCCTGCACGCGCACCATGCCGTTCTTGTCCGAGACGGCCACGAGGCTGCGGTCCGGGTTCACCTGCAGGACCATGGTGTCCAGCAGCACCTCGATGGAGTCGATCTTCTCCACCTCGTCGACAAAGCGCTGCGCGTACTCCGGGCCGGTGAGCTCCTGCCCGAAGTAGTGCAGGCCAAAGCCGTTGTGTATGCACTGCTGCAGGATCCCGCCGGGGAACGAGTCCCGCTCCAGCACGAGGATGGAGCGCGCCCCGGCCTTGTGCGCGGCCAGCGCCGCCGCCAGGCCCGCCGGCCCGCCGCCGACGATGGCCACATCGACATTTCGCATCATAAAGCTCATTCCTCCTGCCCGGTGCGCCCGACGATCATGCGGGAAGCGCCGCCGTTCTTGGTGATCTTCTCCATGGGCACGCCGCCGTACTTTTCGATGAGTTCCATCACGCGCGGCGCGCAGAAGCCGCCCTGGCAGCGGCCCATGCCGGCGCGGGTGCGGCGCTTTACGCCGTCAACGGTGGGCTTGCCCAGCGTCCGCTCGATGGCGTGGGCGATCTCGGCCTCCGTCACCGTCTCGCAGCGGCAGATGACGCGGCCATAGCGCGGATCCTGTGCGATGGCGCGCTCGCGCTCCTCCTCCGTCATGCTGCGGAAGGGCTTCTCCTTTTCGCGCACCGGGTCATAGTCCGCCCGCTCCGGCAGGAAGAGCCCCGCCCTGCGCAGGGATTCCACCGTCTCCCGGGCAATGGCCGGCGCGCTGCTGAGGCCCGGCGAGCAGATGCCCGCCGCCTGGATGAGGCGCGGGTTTGCCGGGGAGACGCCAAGGATGAAGTCCCCGGTGGAGGGCACGGCGCGCACGCCGGCAAAGGCGGTGATGGGCTGGCCCAGCGGCACGTCCGGCAGGGAGCGGCGCCCGGCGGCTTTGAGCGCCTCCAGGCCCTCCTGCGTGACCGCGGTGTCCTCCTTGCTGCTGCCGTCGACCGCCGTGGGGCCGACAAAGGCGTTGCCGTCCACCGTGGGCGAGACGAGCACGCCCTTGCCCAGCGGCCCCGGCGCCTGGAAGACCACGCAGCGCGCAAAATCGGAGACCGCGCGGTCCAGCAGTATGTACTCGCCCTTGCGGCCGCGGATGGCAAAGCTGTCGTCGCCCATGAGGCGGGAGATCTCGTCGGCGTGGACGCCGGCGGCGTTGACCACATAGCGGGAGCGGAAGAGCACGTTCTTGTCGTTTTCCACTTCCACCGCATCGCGCAAGGTGGTGATCTTCTCTGCGCGGAAGTCGAAGTAGAACTCCACGCCGTTGTCGCGCGCGTTCTCGGCGCAGGCGATGGTCATCTCATACGGGCAGGTGATGGCGCCCGTCGGCGCGTAGAGCGCGCCCACGACCTCCTCGGACAGGCCGGGCTGCTTTTCCAGCGCCTGCGCGCGGTCCAGTATCTCCAGGCCCGGCACGCCGTTTTGCACGCCGTTGTCGTAGAGGCGGCGCACCTGTTCCATGTCCGCGGCGCTGAACGCCAGCACCAGCGAACCCACGCGCTTGAGCGGCACGCGCAGATCCCGGCACCACTCGTCGTAGAGCGCGTTGCCCGCCACGTTCACGCGCGCCATGTTGCTGCCGGGCTCGCAGTCGTAGCCCGCGTGGACGATGGCGGAGTTGGCGCGGGAAGCGCCCATGGCCACGTCCGCGCCGGCCTCGAGCACCGCCACGCGCACCTTGTAGCGCGAGAGCTGCCGCGCGATGGCGCAGCCGATCACGCCCGCGCCAATGACGACCACATCATACATACTCGTTCGCCCTCCCCAAAAGACGATTTTTGTTCCGGTATCATTGTAAACGCTCCCTTTCCTCCTGTCAACGAAAGACTTTACCGTGCTCCCCTGCGCAAGCGCAAAAAAAGGACGGCCGAAGCCGTCCCTGAGCGTGTCGACAAAGTCGACACGCTTCGAAAAAATGCAGGTTTGCATTTTTTCGAGTGACATCCGGCGCGCCGCGCGCTGCGCGCACAACGCGCCGGATACCGGAAACGGTTCCTACGGAACC
>CALWKN010000217.1 GCA_944381265.1 uncultured Clostridia bacterium | reverse complement strand
CGAGAACGTCGAGTTCCTCACCGCGCGCCCGCTGAAGGTGCGGCTGCTCTTTTCCACCGGGCGCCCCTCCCCAGGCGAAAACGACAAATCGGAGGTTGAGTGATATGTATGCGGATCTGAACGAAATCCTGCGGGCGGTCGCGGAAGGGAAGCTCAGCCCGGAGGCGGCGGACGCGGAGATCGAGCGCCTGGGGGCGGCCGGAGGCGCGCCCCGCGCGGCGAACGGCATACGCGGCGGCGACGTGACTGCGGATGCCGCGGGCGTGCACGGCATATTCGGCGGCAGCATCGGCGACAATGTGGAGATCAAGGGCGACGTAAGCGGAATCCTGGGCGGCTCCATCGGCAAAACGGGCGGCGGCACGCGCATCTCCGGCGGCGTGCGCGGCATCATCGGCGGCGGCATCGCCGCGGGCGTGGAGATCGACGGCGACGTCTCCGGCGTGCTTGGCGGGCCGATCGGCGCCGGGGCGCGCATACGCGGCAGCGTGCGCGGGCCCGTCGGCGGCGGCATCGGCCGGGGCGCGCGCATCGGCGGCGATGTCAGCGGCCCGGTGGGCGGCTCCATCGAGGAGGAGGTGGAGATCGAGGGCGACGTCTCCGGCCCGGTGGGCGGCGACCTAAACGGGCACGTCCGCGGCAGCGTGCGCGGCCCCGTCGGCGGGAACCTGCGCGGCGCCGTGGACGGCGACGTCACCGCGCCCATCGGAAAGGACCTCTCCGGCTCGATCGGCGGCAGCCTGGGCACGCGCTTCACCCGCAACCGCAAGATACTCGGCGGCGATCTCACCGGGCGCGTGGGCGGCGACGTGCTGGGCAAGATCGAGGGCGACGTCTCCGGGCGCGTGGAGGGCAGCGTCTCCGTCATCTGCGGCAGCATCCTCCCCGGCGCCTACATCGGCGGGCAGGTCGGCCGTCTGCACGGCAAAAACGAGGGCACGGTCGCAGGCGGCGTGCTGGAACAGGACTAAGCGCTCGGCCTCCAGGGGTTTCGCCCCCTCCGGTGTGCGCCCCGTGCCGCTGACGTGGCCCGAAACCCCGGGCGGCGTATGCCGCATGGGGGCGCAGTCCAAGGGTGAGCGCAAGCGAACCTGCAGGCCGAGGACGCCCTCGCAGAGGGCACCGCAGGCCGGAACCCCCGGGCGGCGTATGCCGCACGGGGGCGCAGTCTCCTCTTCCTGCATCCCCCAAAATCCAATTCGTCTTTTTCGACAGTCTTCGCAGGCAGGTTCTCCCTGCTTGCTTTTTTATGCAAAACAACGGCTTGGGGGGACGGCTTGACAAGCGGGCGCGCTTCCGCTACCATGAAAAGAGAACACTTGCAAGGAACGGGAGGTTGTCTTATGCCGGAAACCCCGAGATACCTGGACGAGAGCCTGTCCTTTGAAGAACGCGCCAAGGACCTGGTCTCCCGCATGACGCTGGAGGAAAAGGCCAGCCAGATGGTCTACACCGCGCCCGCCATCGAGCGCCTGGGCATCCCCGCCTACAACTGGTGGAACGAAGCGCTGCACGGCGTGGCCCGCGCGGGCACGGCCACCATGTTCCCCCAGGCCATCGCCATGGCCGCCACGTTCGACGCCGACCTTGTGGAGCAGATGGCCGCCGTCATCGCCGAGGAGGGCCGCGCCAAGTACAACGAGAGCGCGCGCCAGGGCGACCGCGACATCTACAAGGGCCTGACCTTCTGGTCGCCGAACATCAACATCTTCCGCGACCCGCGCTGGGGCCGCGGCCACGAGACCTACGGCGAGGACCCCTTCCTCACCGCGAGCCTGGGCGTGCGCTTTGTCAAGGGCCTGCAGGGGGACGACCCCAAATACCTCAAGGCCGCGGCCTGCGCCAAGCACTACGCCGTGCACTCCGGCCCGGAGTCCCTGCGCCACGAGTTTGACGCCGTGGTCTCCAAGCAGGACCTGTGGGACACCTACCTGCCCGCCTTTGAAGCCCTGGTCAAGGACGCCAAGGTGGAGAGCGTCATGGGCGCCTACAACCGCGTCTACGGCCAGCCCGCCTGCGCCAACGACCTTCTGACGGACATACTGCGCAGGCAATGGGGCTTTGCCGGCCACTTCGTCTCCGACTGCGGCGCGCTGAGCGACTTCCACCTGCACCACAAGGTGACGGACACCGCGCCGGAGTCCGCGGCGCTGGCGGTCAAGCACGGCTGCGACCTCAACTGCGGCGCGGTCTACCTGCACATACTCACCGCCATACAGGAGGGCCTGCTGACCGAGGAGGACATCACGCCCTGCGTCGAGCGCCTGATGGCCACGCGCATGAAGCTGGGCCTGTTCGACAAGGACTGCCCCTTTGACGCCATCCCCTATTCCGTCAACGACAGCCCGGAGCACCGCGCCGTGTCCCTGGAGGCCGCGCGCCGCTCCCAGGTGCTGCTCAAGAACGACGGCCTGCTGCCGCTGGACCTCGACAAGATCTCCTCCATCGCCGTCATCGGCCCCAACGCCGACAGCCAGGAGGTCCTAAAGGGCAATTACAACGGCACCGCCTCCGAGTACGTCACCATACTCGAGGGCATCCACCGCATCTGCGACGGCAAGGCGCGCGTGTTCTACTCCGAGGGCTGCCCGCTCTACCGCGACCGCAGCGAGGGCCTGGCCCTGCCCGCCGACCGCCTGAACGAGGCCGTCGCCGTGGCCCGGGAGGCAGACGTGGTGGTGCTGTGCCTCGGCCTGGACCCGACGATCGAGGGCGAGGAGGGCGACGCCTCCAACGAGTACGGCGCGGGCGACAAGGCGCACCTGAACCTGCCCGGCCTGCAGGAAAAGCTGCTGGAGAAGGTCGTTGCCGTGGGCAAGCCCACGATCCTCCTACTCTCCTCCGGCTCGGCCCTGGCGGTGAACTTTGCCCAGGCGCACTGCAGCGCCATCGTGCAGAACTGGTACGCCGGCAACTACGGCGGCCTGGCGGCGGCGGAGCTGCTCTTTGGCAGGTTCTCGCCCAGCGGCCGCCTGCCGGTGACCTTCTACAAGGACCTGAGCGACATCCCGGCCTTCACCGACTACAGCATGGAGGGCCGCACCTATCGCTACCTGCGCGCCGAGCCGCTCTACCCCTTCGGCTACGGCCTGTCCTATGCCAAGTTCACCTTCTCGAACCTGACGCTCGAAAAGACAGAGCTGGCCGTGGGCGAACCGGTGCGCGCCGCCGTCACGGTCAAGAACGAAAGCGCCATTCCCGCCGCCACACCCGTGGAGTTCTACGTGCGCGACGAGGAGGCCTCCACGCGCGTGCCGCACTTTGCGCTCTGCGGCTTTGCCCGCGTGGAGCTGGCCCCCGGCGAGAGCCGCGAGGTAACGGTGGAG
>CALWKN010000216.1 GCA_944381265.1 uncultured Clostridia bacterium | reverse complement strand
GCCTCGTTCCTGCTCTCCGGCGGGGACTTTGGCATCGAGGCTTCCGTGCTCGCCATCGTGCCCTACCTGCTGGGCATACTGCTGGCCGCCGTGCTGCTCCACAGAAAAAACAAGGAGGGGATCGCATGAAGAACACCGCGCGCTGCCCCAAATGCGGGTCGCGCAACCTGGTGCGCGTCCCGGACGACGCGCACCGGTACCTTGCCAACAGCATCTCCATCACCAAGGTGGTCTGGGTCAAGCGCGTGCCCGTGGCGCGCTATGTCTGCTGCGACTGCGGCTATGTGGAGGACTGGGTCGAGACAAAGGAAGACCTTGCGACGCTTTGGCGCGAGTATTCGCGCTGAGCGCAAAACGCCGTCGGCGGCGCCTCGAGAAGGACGAGGCGCCGCCGACGGCGTTGTTTTAGCTTTTTTCAAACCGACCGCCGACCTGGCTGCCAAAGGTGTAGCCCTGGCGCTCGTAGAGGTTCATCCAGTCGCGCATGCGCGCGGTGAAGTCGTGGTTGGTCGTGGTCTTGGACATGAGGGAGAGCAGCTGGTCCGTGGCGTCGGAGGTGTTGGCCGAGGAGAGCAGCTTGCGGATGTTGAAGGCGCACTCCAGCTCCTCGGGGCTGAGCAGCAGGTCCTCGCGCCGCGTGCCGGAGCGGTTGAGGTCGATGGCCGGGAAGATGCGCTTTTCCGAGAGCTTGCGGTCCAAGTGGATCTCCATGTTGCCGGTGCCCTTGAACTCCTCGTAGATGATGTCGTCCATGCGGCTGCCGGTCTCGATCAGGGCCGTGGCGATGATGGTGAGCGAGCCGCCCTCCTCGATGTTGCGCGCCGCGCCGAAGAAGCGCTTGGGCTTGTGCAGCGCTCCCGGGTCCAGGCCGCCGGAGAGCGTGCGCCCGGTGGGCGGGATGACCAGGTTGTAGGCGCGCGCCAGGCGCGTGATGGAGTCCATGAGTATGACGACATCCCTGCCCTGCTCCACCAGGCGCTGCGCCCGCTCAAAGACCATTTCTGAGACGCGGGTGTGGTGCTCGGGCAGCTCGTCGAACGTGGAGTAGATCACCTCGCCGCTGATGGAGCGCTGCATATCCGTGACTTCCTCCGGGCGCTCGTCGATGAGCAGGACCATCAGCTCCGCCTCCGGGTAGTTCGTGGCCAGGGAGTTGGCCAGCTTCTTGAGCAGTATCGTCTTGCCGGCCTTGGGCGGGGCGACGATCAGCGCGCGCTGTCCCTTGCCCACCGGCGCGATCAGGTCGATGATGCGCAGCGCCAGGTCCTGCGCCGCGCCCGGGCACTCCATGGTGTAGCGCTGGTTGGGGAAGATGGGCGTCAGCTCGTCAAACGCGCGGCGATTCAGCGCCTCCTCCGTGCTCTCGTCGTTGATGGCGGTGATGTAGAGCAGCGCGCGATTCTTCTCGTTTTCCCGCTGGGGGCGGGTCTTGCCGGTGATCTTGTCGCCGGTCTTGAGGCCGAACTTGCGGATCTGGTTGATGGCCACATAGACGTCGTGCGCGCCGGGCAAGTAGTTTTCCGTGCGCAGGAAGCCGAAGCCGTCCTCCGTGATCTCCAGTATGCCCTCGCAGTCGCCGCAGCCGCCGGCGCTGAGCATCTGGCTGACGGCGGGCTTTACGTCGTCGGGGAACAGCGGCAGCACGGCGGGCGCGGCGGCGCGCGCCTTTTCCGCCTCTCGCTCCTCGCGCATCGGGTGGATGCCCGGCTCCTCAACTTGAATGGCGACGTCTTCCTGGGCCAGGGGCTCGGCGTAGGTGGGCTCGGTCAGCTCCTCCAGGCCGCGGTCCTTCTTCTTGCGGCCGCCGCGGCGCTTGGGCGGCGCGGGCAGGTCGCTCTGGTCCACGACGATGCCGTTTTTCTCCATGATCTTGAGCACGAGCTCGCGCTTGGGGAAGGTGGTGGGCGAATTGACGCCGATCTTCTTTCCCATGGCGCGCAGCTCCTGCAGCTTCATGGACTCCAGTTCCTGAAATGTCACTGAGATTCTCCCTTTCTTTGCGTTTCGATGTGATAGATAAGATGCGTTTTCTACGCCGTCCGTTGGAAATTCCAGGGGGAGGCACAGGTAAGTATATGCGCCTGCGCGCTCTTTTTATGCGGGAAAAAAGCCCCCGGGATACATGGGCGAAGAGGAAAATGGATGGAAAATGTGTGAGATGTGAAAGGTGTTGAATGAGGGAAAGGAAGAGATCGCGCGATTTTTAACGCGCGATGGGGCAGCGCGCCACGGCCACGTCGCGCGTGATGGCCTGTTCGACCCAGTGGGCGAGGCGATCGTAGGGCCCGCCCTGCAATACCTCGAACCCGGCCGCCTCCAGCATGGCGCGCGCCTGCGCAAGCGGCAGCGTGTTGGCGTTGAACGAAAGCGCCACGCCCGCGCCGGGCAGCAGCGTCTTTTTCCAGGCGCGCAGCGCGCGGGACATGAGCTTGTCCAGCGCCACCTTGTCCTTGCCGTCGCGGCTTTCGTGCTGCACGCCGTAGGGCAGGTCGCAGCAAAGGGCGTGGTAGGTCGGCCCCTTGCAGAAGTGGTCGGCCAGCGTCGTATCGCCCAGCGTGACGGTGAGAACACGCGGATCGGCCTTAAAGCGCGCGGCGTCCTCGGCCAGCGTAAAGCGCGTGCGCGCGCCGGCGCTCCTGCCGTTCACGGTCAGGGAATCGCTCTCCACGCGATGCTTTAAACGGTTGTGCTCGCAGTATTTCTTGAGGAACTTGCGGATCTCGCCGACGTCCGTCTTGTCGATTTCCACGCCCGCGGCGTCGTAATCGCGGCGCAGCGCCTCAAAGAGCGTGGTGCCGCGGCCGCACATGGGGTCCAGCACGCGCAGCGGCCGGTCAAAATAGCCGGCGTACTGCGAGGAAAAGACGGCCAGGTTCACCAGCATGCCGGTGAACATCTCGTTCGTCTTCCCCTTGTACTTGAGCACGCCGGAAAGGTCGCCCTGGAAGCGCGGCAGGCGCGCGCCCTGCAGCGGGCGCAGCAGCTCGCCCTGCACGGCAAAGACCGCGTAGGCGCAGGAGAGGCGGGAGAGCAGGCGGCGCAGGCGCTCGTCGTCCTGCGCCGTGTCAAAGGCGAGAAAGTCGATCCCCTGCAGGCTGAGGGGGCGGACCTGTATGTTCTCGTCCCATGTGCGCAGCAGGATCTCCATCTCCGCCTGCGCGAGCTGTTTCATCGATTCAAAATAGCGGACGTTGGCGTGCGGCCAAAGAAGCACCGCGATGGTCATCGCTTCATTCCTCCAGAAAAACATGGCATTGCTTGTACCTATTCAGTATAGCACAGCACAAAATCGCTCGGCAAGGCGGAACACTGTTAAACTTTGCACATGCGGGAGGGCGGTTTTGGGGGAGTTTGAGGGGGCGCACGCCCCCTCAGCCCGGCGCGAAGCGCCCGGGCAGGGCGGGTGGGTGGGGCGTCAGCCCCGCCCGCCCCAAAAAAGAAGGGAGGCCCGCCGCTGTGCGGCGGGCCCAGACTGTCGAAAAAGTAGGGCTGTTCGCTTGGGGGATGTATGAAGGGGCAACTGCGTCCCCGTGCGCTTCGCGCCCAGGGATTCCGGCCTGCGGTGCCCCTTCGGGGCGTCCTCGGCCTCCAGGTTCGCTTCGCTCACCCTTGGCAGCCCCTTCATCTTCAATCCGCAGCGGCGGCGTGTACGCTTCCGTGGGGTCCGCGTTAGCGGACCTGGAGGGCCGTGCAAGCCGCAAGGCGCTAGGCCCGGAACCCCGGGCCGCCGCAGGCTGCACGGGGCGCAGGCGGATGTCACTCGAAAAAATGCAAACTTGCATTTTTTCGAAGCGTGTCGACTTTGTCGACACGCTCAGGCCCGCCGCTGCGCGGCGGGCCTCCGTTGTTCTGCGATCATTCCTGATTGGCTTCGCTCTCCTCGAGCTTTTCCAGCGTCACCTGCAGGTCAAGCGTCTCGCCGCTGCGAAGGACGGTGATGGTCACCGTATCCCCCACGCTGTGGGCGTAGAGCACGGACTGCAGGGAGCTGAAGGACGTCACGGCCTGGCCGTCAATGGCGGTGATGATGTCCATCTGCTTCATGCCGGCGTTCTCCGCCGGGGAGCCCGGATTGACCGCTACGACGAGTATGCCGGGGTCCATGTTGGAGAAGTGGACTTCCTGACCGGTGATGCCAAGGCCCGGACGGGTGATGGTGCCGGTGGCGATGAGCTCCTCGACAATGCCCTTGACGTCGTTGATCGGGATGGCAAAGCCGATGCCCTCGATCGTGGAGCCGGAAGAGGTGGAGCCGGAGGTCTTGCGGGAGTTGATGCCGATGACCTCGCCCTTGACGTTGAGCAGCGCGCCGCCGGAGTTGCCGGCGTTGATGGCCGCGTCGGTCTGGATCATGTTGAGGTACGCGCCGTCCGACTCGATGGTGCGGTGGGCGTAGCTGATGATGCCGTAGGTCGTGGTGCCGCTGAGCTCATCGCCGAGCGGGGAGCCGATGGCGATGGCGAACTCGCCGGTGCGGACGGCGTCCGAGTCGCCCAGCGTCGCCGGGGAGAGGTCGGTGCGGTCCACCTTCAGCAGGGCGATGTCCTGCAGCTCGTCGCCGCCGACGATCTCGGCGTCGATCTCTTCGCCGCTGTGCAGCACGACGGTGACGCGCGTCGCGCCCTCGATGACGTGGTAGTTGGTGATGACGTAGCCGTCGGCGGAGTAGATGACGCCGGAGCCGGAGCCGGCCAGCTGCTCAATGGTCTCCGGCTCGCCCTGCTCCCCGCCGCCGAAGTAGGGGATGAAGAAGCCGCCGAAGTAGCCGCCGCTGCCGTAGCCGCCGGTGGTCACGGTCTGGTAGTTGTGGATGCCGACCACGCTATCCTGGACCGAGGCCACGACGTCGGCGATCTGGTCGGAGAGGGACGCAAGGGACTGGCTCCCGGCCGCGCCGGAGACGGGCTGCGCCGCCTGCGTGGGCGCCGGGGTGGCAGTGGGCGCGGGCGTCGCGGTGGCCTCGCTGCCGAGCTGCGCGTCGGGCTGCAGGCCCTGGACGAGCACCACGCCCAGCAGGCCGCCCAAGATCAGCATCACCAGGGCGATGGACACGATCACCACCGCGCCGCCGCGGCGGTTGTTGTTGTGGTGGTTGCGGTTCGGATCGGGGCTGCCGGCGCTCCAGTTGTTCTGCGGCACGGGCTCGGTAAAATTGGTTCTATCATCATGGAAGTTGCTCATACAAGACGCCTCCTTGTCTTGCCTATCAGATTCTGCTATCAGTATACCCGAGAGAATTAACAAAGTCATGAACGCTGTATGAACTTTCGTGAAGCATTTGCTACTTCTTTTTCGGCGCGGCGGCGATGTCCGCGCTCGGGGCAGGGTCGAGCGAGAAGGTGAAGTTCGTGCCCTTGCCGGAGGCGCTTTGGACGGTGATGTCGCGGCCGTGCTGCAGCAGGATCTGGCGCACGATGGAGAGGCCCAGGCCCGTGCCCTTGCCGGAGGTGTGGGCCTTGTCCACGGTGTAGAAGCGGTCAAAGACGTGGGGCAGGTCTTTTTCGTCGATGCCGGCGCCGTCGTCTATGACGGAGACGAAGCAGCCGCCCTTCTCCTCCCAGGTCTTCAGCGTCAGCTTGCCGTATGGGCCGCAGAACTTGATGGCGTTGTCCACCAGGTTGGAGACGACCTGCTCGATGCGGTCCACGTCCGCGCGCACCTGGCAGGGCTCCCTGGCAAAGTCGGCCTCGACCTCCATGTTCTTCTCCTCGATGCGGCCCTCGTACTTGATGAGCACGCGGCGCAAAAGCTCGTTGATGTTGAAGTTCGTGGGGTTCATGGGGATGTTGCCGCTCTCTATGCGGCTTAGGTCCAACAGATCGCGGATGAGGCGCGTGAGGCGCTGCGTCTCGTCGTAGACGACCTGCATATAGCGCCTCTGGTCCTGCGGCGGGATGGTGCCGTCGAGCATCCCCTGCAGATAGCCGGCGATGGAGGTGATGGGCGAGCGCAGTTCATGGGAGACGTTGGCAACGAAGCCCTTGCGCTGCTCCTCGATGGACTTCAGCTCGTCCACCATGCTGTTGAAGGCGCGGGAGACCTCGCCGATCTCGTCATCCGCGTAGACGCGCACCTTTACGGTCATGTCGCCCTGACCCAGGCACTTGGCGGCGTGGGCCAGCTCGCGCAAGGGGCGGGTGATGCGCATGGCGGTATAGCCCGTGAGCACAAGGCCCAGCAGGCTTGCCACCATCGCCGCCAGCCACAGCTCCTGGAACAGCGGGATGAAGCCCGTGTTAAACAGCTCCAGCCGCTTGTGGATGAACACCGCGCCCACGCTCTCTACGCCGTTTGTCAGCGGCATGGCGACCGTGATGACGGCGGCGTTCTTGCCAAAGTAGCTGTCAAAGCCGCCCTGTATGGTCAGGGGCTCGCCGCTTTGCAGCACCAGCCGCATGTACTTTTGCACGTCCTCGCTGGTGAGATTGGGCGTGTCCGCGTCCAGGCCCGTGACGTTGAGCTGCAGGCCGTTGCGGTCCACCAGCCAGACCGAGGAATCCAGGGCGGTCTCGTTTATGGTGCTGAGGAACACGCGCGAGGTGATCTGGTACTGGGACAGATCGGCAAAGCCGCGGGCGATCTCCTCGGCCTCGCGCTTCATCTCGTCCACGCCCGTGTTGAGCTCGTTGATCCACATAAAGCGCGAGACCAGCGCGCCCAGCACCAGCAGCACGATCATCAGCACCGCCATGAAGTTGGCGGACAGGCGCAGCAGCAGCTTGTGGGTCATACGCTCACTTCACCTCGAACTTGTAGCCGACGCTCCAGATGGTCTTGATGTGCCAGCCGTACTCCTCGCAGCCGGGCAGTTTCTCGCGTATGCGCTTGATGTGCACATCCACGGTGCGGGAGTCGCCGAAGTAGTCAAAGCCCCAGACCTGCTCCAGCAGCTGGTCGCGGGTAAAGACCTTGTTGGGGTGGGAGGCGAGGAAGTAGAGCAATTCGATCTCCTTGGGCGGCATTTCGATGGACTTGCCGTTGTAGGTGACAAGGTAGGTGCTCATGTTGATGACGAGGTTGGGGAAGGCGACTTCCTTCTCCGGCGGCACCGCGGTCTGCGTGCGGCGCAGCACGGCCTTGATGCGGGCGATGAGCTCCTTGGGGTCAAAGGGCTTGGTGATGTAGTCGTCCGCGCCCAGCTCCAGCCCCAGCACCTTGTCAAACGTCTCGTCCTTGGCGGTGAGCATGATGATCGGGATGGTGCTGATCTTGCGGATCTCGCGGCAGACCTGCCAGCCGTCCATGCCGGGGAGCATCAGGTCCAGCAGCACCAGGTGCGGCGGGTTCTTCTTAAAGAGGGCCAGCGCGTCGTCGCCGCGCTCGGCGGTCTCGGTCTCAAAGCCCTCCTTCTCCAAGTAGAGCTTGATCAGCTGGTTGATGTTGGGATCGTCGTCCACGATGAGGACGCGCATGGATTCCGAAGCCATGGTGAAAAACCTCCTTTGTCCTGCTCGCATTTTCTATTTCAGCGTCACGATGGTGACGCCCGTCTCCCCTTCGCCGTAGCGGCCGAGGCGGAACTCGGCCACGTGCGGGTGATGGCGCAGGTGCTGGGCGATCTCGCTGCGCAGCACGCCCGTGCCTTTGCCGTGCACGATGGACACCTCGCTGAGCCCCGCCAGCATGCAGTCGTCCAGGTACTTGTCCACGTTGTCCAGCGCCTCTTCCGGCAGCTGTCCGCGCACGTCCAGCTCCAGCGCCACCTGCGGCGCCGCCACCTGCAGGCGGCGGCTGCCCTTGTCCTTCTTGGTGCCTGCGCTCTCCCCCGCGGCGCTGCGCAGGGCGGAGAGCGGCTGCTTGACCTTCATCAGGCCCACCTGCAGCTGCACCTCGCCGTTCTTGTCCGGCAGGGACAGCACCGAGCCCGTGCAGCCGAGGCTGGGCAGGAACACCGTCTGGCCGAGCTTGACCGCTTTGAGCGCCTGGCCCTGCGCCTCCGGCGCCTTTGCGATGGGGTCGGCCAGCTTGTCCAGGTCCCCCTGCAGCTTGCGCCTTGCCTCGAGTATGCCGCGGTCGCGGGCGCTCTGCTCGTCCTTGGCGGCTTTTTTCAGGTCGCGTATGATGCCCTCGGCCTCTGCCTGGGCGCTGTGGAGCAGGCGGCGGGCGTCCTCGCGCGCCTTGCGCAGGATCTTCTCGCGCTGCTCCTCCAGCTTTTTGCGCTCGGCCTCGGCCTGGTCGCGCAGGCGGACGGTCTCGTTGTGCGCTTCTTCCGCCAGTTCGCGCTCGCGCTCGGCGGTCTGGCGCTGCATCTCGGCGGTGGTGATGACGTCCTCGAAGCGGATCTGCTCGCCGCTGAGCCAGGTGCGCGCGCTGTCGATGATCTCCTCCGGCAGTCCCAGGCGGCGGGAGATCTCAAAGGCGTTGGACTTGCCGGGGATGCCGATAGACAGGCGGTAGGTGGGCCGCAGCGTCTCGACGTTGAACTCCACCGAGGCGTTCTCCACGCCCTTGTGCGTCAGGGCGTAGGCCTTGAGCTCCGAATAGTGGGTGGTGGCAAGCGTGCGCACGCGCAGGCTCAAGAGCTTGTCCAGTATCGACATGGCAAGGGCCGCGCCCTCTGTGGGGTCGGTGCCCGCGCCCAGTTCGTCAAACAGCGCCAGGGAGCGCGGCGTGACGTTTTGCAGGATCTGCACGATGTTGACCATGTGCGAGGAGAAGGTGGACAGCGACTGCTCGATGCTCTGCTCGTCGCCTATGTCGGCAAACACCTCGTCAAACACGCTCAGCTCCGTGCCCAGCAGCGCCGGCACCTGCAGGCCCGCCTGCATCATCAGCGTAAACAGACCGACGGTCTTAAGCGTCACGGTCTTGCCGCCGGTGTTGGGGCCGGTGACGACCAGCGTAGTAAAGTCCTTCCCCACCCAAAGGTCGCTGGGGACGACCTTGTCCGGGTCGATCAGTGGATGGCGGCCGCGCTTTATGTCGATGTAGCCGCGGTCGTTGATCTTGGGCGGCACGGCGCGCATCTCACGGGCCAGGGCGCCCTTGGCGAAGATGAAGTCCAGCTCGGCAAGTATCCTCTGGTTGTCCAGGAGCGAGGCGGCCTCCGCCGCGATCTGCTCGGAAAAGGCCAGAAGGATCTTCTCGATCTCGGCCCGCTCCTCGCCCATGAGGCCGCGCAAATCGTTATTGATCTCCACGATTGCCATGGGCTCGATGAAGAGCGTGGCGCCGCTTGCGCTCTGGTCGTGGACGATGCCGGGGACCTGGGCGCGGTACTCGGCGCGCACCGGCAGCACATAGCGGCCCTGGCGCATGGTGATGAGCGCGTCCTGCAAATAGCGGGACATGGCGCTGGAGTGCAGATAGCTGTTGAGCTTGTCGCGGATGCGGTCGTTGGCGGCGCGGATCTTGCGGCGCACGGCGGCAAGGCCGGGGCTGGCGGTGTCGGCGATCTCCTCCTCGGAGAGTATGGCGGAGAAGATCTCCTCCTCCAGGCGGCGCATGGGGTTGAGCGTGCGGGCCAGCGCGGTGAGGCGCGGCGCGGCGCTCTCCTCCGCCTCCTCCTTCTCGCCCACCAGCGCGCGGCGCACGCCGCGGGCGGTCTGCATCAGGCGCGCGCACTGCAAGAGCTCCTTGGGCGAGAGTATGCCGCCGACGCGGGCGCGGGAGACCGGGGCCTCCACGCTGTCGAAGTCGCCGATGGGCTGCGCGCCGGTGCGGGCCAGGAGGCTGGCGGCCTCCTCGGTCTCCGCCTGCATGCGCTCGATCTCCCGCGCGTCGCTGACCGGGACGAGCGCATTGCAGCGCGCCTTGCCCAGGGCCGAGGCCGCCTTGTCCACCAGCATATCCCGGATCTTCAAAAACTCCAGGACCTTGAGCGATTTTTCCTGCATCAGTAATTCCTCTCCAACAAAGCGATGTAATATAAGGGAAAGCGCGGCGCCCGGCCGCGTCTTTAGTCCACCGGGCGGAAGAGATGGCCGGAGGCGGTCTTCCGCGCCTTTTGCAGCGCCTCGCCCGCCAGGGCGCGGCGGCAGAGCCGCAAGTCCTCCAGCGTGCCGATGACGCGCAGCGCGGCAAAGCCCGCCCGCCGGATGCGCGCCATCTCCGACAGCGCGGAAAACGGCGTCTCCGGGAAGACCTGCACGCGGCAGCCGCTCTTTGCGCGGTAGGGGCGCAGCAGCAGGCGCTCGCCGTGGCGGTCGGTGAGATCTGTGCCCGTGCCGCCGCAGAGGCGGCAGTCCTCCCGCCCCGCTCCGCCAAGGCCCGCCGCGGCGCGGATCGGGCAGTGGCGCAGCGTCATCCAGGGCACGTCGCCATAGACGACGAACTCCGCCGGGAACTGCGCCGCCAGGCGCTCCGCCTCCGCAAGCGTGCATTCCGGGCTGATCGTGACGCGGCGCGCCCCGGCCTCCAGCAGGGCCCGCGCGGCGCCTGCGTTCATCACGCCGATCCCCGCGTCCGTCACGCACCCGGGCGCGAGCTGGGATACATTGTTGCACACACGCGCGCGGCCCTTGAGCAGGGGCAGGATCTCGTCCATCTCCGCGTCGCTGAGCTGGGCGGGCAGGACGACCGCCGTGTCCTGCGGCAGCGCGGACAGCGCCGCCTCCAGGGAGGAAGCGCGCAGCACGCGCGGGACGAAGCAGAGCTCGTCCGCCTCGCCCGCGGCGCGCAGCAGCGTCTCCACCTCGCCGCTGTACAGCGCCAGGCGGGGCGCGGCGGGCGGGGCGTAGTCCAGCGGCGGCGCGGCGGGCCGGGGGCGCACGGCGCGCTCCGGCGTGTTTTTGCGCAGGATCTCCTGTTCGCAGGCAGCGGCGGCTTCGCGGCGCAGGGCGTTGAGCGCGGACACGGGCAAAAAGGCGTTTTCGTCCATCTCGATATGGAGCGCGCCCAGTTCCAGCGTCGTGTCGCCGAGCTTTTCGATCTGGCGGCGCACGGCGCTCTCGTCCAAGGGGCGGCCGCGGGCGGGCTGCACGAGCGCGCCCTCCGCGGCGCAGCCGCCCAGTTCCAGGCGGCAGGGCGCGCCCACGCGGGCGGTGAAGCGCCCGTCCACGCGCCGCAGCCGGTGCTCGCCCTGCCAGCTCTCCTGCGCCGCGCGCATCTGCTCCGCGTCCGTGGTGCGGAAGAGCACGTCGCCCGGGCGCACGCCCTCGGGCACGCGCAGCGTGCCGTCCGGCGCGGTCTGCACCAGTATGCCGTGGTCGCCGCCGGGGCCGCGCGCCTCCAGGCCGTCGCCGCTGTGCAGGGGGACGTCGGCGCGCACGCGGGCGCGGCCGTTCTTGACGCGCAGCACCTGCCCCACGCGCAGACCGAGGTGGTTGGGGCGCTCGGTGTACATGATATCGGCGTCGTTTTTAGAGAAGGCGTAGCCGCGGGTAAAGCCGCCGCGGTTGAATATGGCAAGGAGCCCCTCGCGGTCGGCGGAGTCGGCGTGCTTTCCGCAGAGGGCGCGGTCCAGCGCGCGGCGGTAGGCGGCGGTGACCACGGCCACGTACTCCGGCCGCTTTAAGCGCCCCTCGATCTTAAGAGAACGCGCGCCCGCCTGCAAAAGGGCGGGCAGGTCTTCCAGCGTGCACAGATCGGCGGGGCTGAGGAAATGCGCGGTCCTGCCGTTCATCGTGTAGGGCAGGCGGCAGGGCTGGGCGCACCTGCCGCGGTTGCCGCTGCGCCCGCCGAGCATGGAGGAGAGCAGGCACTGCCCGGAGTAGCAGACGCACAGCGCCCCGTGGGCAAAGACCTCGACCTCCAGGCCGCTTCCGGCGATGCGGGCGATCTCCTCCAGCGTGCACTCGCGCGCCGGGACCACGCGCGTCATGCCAAGGGATTTGGCAAACGCCGCGCCGCGGGCGGTAGAGATGGCCATCTGCGTGCTGGCGTGCAGGTGCAGCGCCGGGAAGCTGTCGCGCAGCAGGCGCGCCGCGCCCAGGTCCTGGACGATGGCGGCGTCCACGCCGGCCTCCACCGCCTCGCGGGCGGTGTGGTAGAAGGCGTCCATCTCCGCGTCGCGCAGCAGCGTATTGAGCGTGATGTAGAGCTTGACGCCGCGCCTGTGGCAGTAGCGCGCCGCCTCTTCCAGCGCCGAGGCGTCGAAATTGTCGGCGCCGGCACGCGCGCCGAAGGCCTTGGCGCCGATGTAGACGGCGTCCGCGCCGTTCTGCACGGCGGCGATGAGCGCCTGCATTCCCCCGGCGGGCGCGAGCAGTTCCGCTGTCGGCATGGGCGCTTCCCCTCCTCTCTTTTCTTCTCCTCAGTATACCACCTGTGCGCCGATGCGCACAAGAAAGGCGGAAGAAAGTTCACAGAATCCATGGAAAATTGATTCTGTGGAACGCTCCCTTCCGCCTGGTCCTTCTAACTTACGCGCCTGATTTTGGCGCGATCCGCGTTACTTGCCCAGCATGGCCGCGCCGATGATGCCGGCGTCGTTGCCCAGCGTCGCGATCTCGATGCGGGCATAGGGCAGGTCCTTGTAGAAGACGTACTCGGCCACCTTCTTGCGCAGGGGCTCCAGCAGGAAGTCCCCGGCCTTGGACACGCCGCCGCCCAGGGCGATGACCTCGGGGTCAAAGGCGTTGATGATGGCCACGATGCCGATGGCAAGGTAGTAGATGTACTTGTCGTACACCTCGCAGGCGACCTTGTCGCCCTGGCGCGCGGCGTCGATGACGGTGCGGGCCTCGATCTTGTCCAGATCGCCGTTCACCATCTTGACGATCAGGCTGTCGGGGTTCTTCTCCACCGCCTCGCGGCCCTGGCGGATCAGCGCCGTGGCCGAGGAGTACTGCTCCCAGCAGCCGATGGAGCCGCAGGTGCAGCGGCGGCCTTCGCACTGCACGGTCATGTGCCCGAGCTCCGAGCCCACGCCGTGGGAGCCGGAGTAGATCTTGTGGTCGATGACGATGCCGCCGCCAACGCCCGTGCCCAGCGTAAGGAACACGGAATTGGCAACGCCCTTGGACACGCCCGCCACGGACTCGGCAAGGCCGGCGACGGTGGCGTCGTTGTCGATGAAGACGGGCTTGTCGATGATGGACTGCATGATCTCGCGCAGGGGCACCATGTGCCAGCGCAGGTTCGTGCAGAAGATGACCACGCCGGTCTTGTCCGCAAGGCCCGGCACGCCGACGCCTATGGCCTTGACGTCATCCAGCGTATAGCCCGCGTCCTTGATCACCTTAAGGGACAGATGGGCCATGTCCTTGATCACGGGCTCGGGGCCGCGCTCCAGGAGCGTGGGCACGCTGTCCTTGTGCAGGATTTTGCCCTCTTCGTCCACCAGGCCCACCGCGATGTTCGTTCCGCCCAGGTCCACGCCGATGTATACCATAGTCTTTCTCCTCCTTGGAATTCCGCATGTATTTTACGCCTGTCCGTCAGGCGGGGAAAACTTAGCTGTTCTGGATCTTCGCCGAGAGGCGGTCGTTGAGCTCCTGCGCGCCGTTGTAGCCCATCTTCTTCAGGCGATGGTTGCTGGCCGCGACCTCGATGACGATGGCGAGGTTGCGCCCCGGGCGCACCGGCAGGGTGAGCTTTGGCAGCTTCACGCCGAGCACGGCGGTAAAGTCCTCGTTCAGGCCCAGCCTGTCGTACTCCTTGTTGTTGTCCCAGAGCTCTAGGTGGATCACCATGTCGATGGACTTGGAGTTGATGACCGCGCCCACGCCGTACATGTTCTTTACGTTGATGATGCCCACGCCGCGTATCTCCATGAAGTGGCGCACCATCTCCGGCGCCTCGCCGACCAGGCGCACGTCGGAGACCTTGCAGATCTCCACCACGTCGTCCGCCACCAGGCGATGGCCGCGCTTGACCAATTCCAGCGCCGCCTCGCTCTTGCCCACGCCCGACTCGCCCGTGATCATGACGCCTATGCCAAAGACGTCCATCAGCACGCCGTGGCGGGTGATGCGCGGGGCGAGCTTGGCGCCGATGAACATGGAGGCCTGCAGCGTAAAACGCGTGGTGACAAGGCGCGAGCGCAGCAGGGCCACGTTGCGGTGCTGGGCGGCCTCCACCATTTCCGGCGGCACGGGCATATTGCGGCAGACCACGACCACCGGCACGTCGTAGGACATGAAGGTGTCCAGGCGCTCCTTGCGCACCTCCGGCTCCAGGGACAGTATGTACTGCATCTCCGCCTTGCCGATGACCTGCAGGCGGTCGGCGGCGAAGTAGTCGAAGAAGCCCGCCAGCTGCAGCCCGGGGCGGTTGACGTCGCTGGTCTCCAGCGTGATCTCGTCCCGGTCGGGCAGCACCACGGGTTCCAGTTCCAGCGCGTCGATGAATTCCTTGAGCGAGATCATGCCTCTCTTCCCTCCCGCAGCACGTATTGTTCCAGAACCTGTGCCACGCCCTCTTCCTCGTTGCTGGGGGCGACGAGGTCCGCCCTTGCCCGGATCTCCTCGCGGGCGTTTGCCATGACCACGCCGGTGCCGGCGCACTCGATCATGCTCAGATCGTTCTGGCTGTCGCCAAAGCACATCGTCTCCCCCGGCAGCACGCCGAAGCGCCGCGCCAGGTACAGCACCGCCGCGCCCTTTGTGGCGGCGGGGTCGGTGATCTCCAGGTAAAAGGGCTTGGAGTCAAAGACGCACAGATCCTTGTCAAAGCGCGCGTGCGCCTGCTCCTTTAAGACGCGCATGCGCTCCATGTCCGTCTCGACAAACAGCAGCTTAAAGGGCGGGGCCTGCATCGCTTCCAGCAGGTCCCCCACCTCCCGGCCCATGTGCCCGGACAGGCGGGCGTAGAGGCGCGTGCCGTCGGTCTCCCGGGCAAAGTAGTAGTCGTCTTCGGAATAGGCCTGGACGTACCAGCCGCCGTCCCTGGCAAAGCGGACGATGTCGCGCGCAAGGTCCAATGCCACGGGCGTTTCGCGTATGGGCGCGCCTGCGCCGTCGTAGACCTGCGCGCCGTTTGTGCAGATGGCGGCGTCGGCGCAGCCGATCTGCTCCACGTAGTTCCACATCGAGTGCTTGCCGCGCCCGGTGGCCGGGACAATGCGCACGCCCGCCTCGTGCGCCGCGCGCAGGGCGCGCAGCGTGCGCGCGCCGATGGTGCGGTCGTCGCGCAGCAGTGTGTCGTCCATGTCAAATGCGATGAGTCTTACCGCCATTGCCTCTTCCTCCGCCCTTAAAATCCTCTTTCATTATATCGGTTTATGGGGAAATGTACAAGAGCGGATTTTCCCCGCCCCTAGCGCTCACTGGGCGCGGAAGAAGGCGTACACGGCCTCTGCCGCCGGGCGGTTCATGCCCGGCACCGCGAGCAATTCCTCCATCGTCGCATCGCGGATCGCCTCCACATTGGGAAAGTGCGTCAAAAGCGCGCGCCGCCGCGTGGCGCCGACGCCCGGTATCTCCTCCAGGCGGCTGGCCACGGAGCGCTTGTTGCGCAGGCCGCGGTGGTGGGTGATGGCAAAGCGGTGCGCCTCGTCGCGCACGCGCTGGATCAGGCGTAGCGCCTCGCTGTGCGCGTCCAGGCGTATGGGGTCCTCGCGCCCGGGCAGGTAGATCTCCTCCAGGCGCTTGGCCAGGCCGAACATGGCCGGGTACTTCTCCATGGGCACGCTGTGCATGGCGTCCTGCGCAAAGCGCAGCTGCTCCGGCCCGCCGTCGATGAGCACAAGGTCCGGCAAATCGGCAAAGCCGTCGGGCGCGCGGCCCTCCTTTTCCGCCTCCAGTCTCTCGCGCTCGCCGCGCGCAAAGCGCCGCGAGATCACCTCCGCCATGGAGGCAAAGTCGTTGGCGCCAACGACGGTCTTGATGCGAAAGTGCCGATACTGGCTGCGCGCCGGCTGGCCGTCTATGGCCACGACCATGGAGGCCACGGACAATGTGCCCTGGGTGTTGGAGATGTCGTAGCCCTCGATGCGGCGGGGAACAAAGTCCAGCCCCAGGGCCTTGGCCAGCTCCGCGCAGGCGCCGACGGTGCGCGCCCTTTGGCGCACGAACTGCTCCCGGCGCTTTGCGGCGATGTCCTCGGCGTTCTTCTTGGCCATGTCCACGAGCTTCTTCTTGTCCCCGCGCTGGGGGACGAGCAGGTGGACGCGCGCGCCCTTCTTTTCGCTTAAGAGCTGCTCCATGACATCCAGCTCCTCCACCGGCTCGCCCAGCAGGATCTCCCTTGGGATGTAGGGCGCGTTGTCGTAGTACTGCAGAAGGAACATGGAAAGGCTCTCCTGCTCCTGTGCTTCGGCGCGCTGCATGGTGAAGTTGTCGCTGCCCAGGATCTTGCCCTCGCGCAGGTAGATCACCTCCACCACGGCGTCCACGCCGTCGCTGGAGACGGCGATCACGTCCTGGTCCCCGCCGGATACGGTCAGCGCCTTCTGCTTTTGCAGCACCTGCTCCATGGCATTGATGCGGTCGCGCAGCTGCGCCGCCCGCTCGAACTGCAGATCCTTGCTGGCCTCCAGCATCTGCGCGCGCAGGCCGCGGATCACGTCCTCGTGCCGCCCGTTCAAAAAGGCGAGGATCTCCTCCAGCATCTGGCGGTACTGGCCGGGGAAGACATTCCCCGTGCAGGGAGCCAGGCACAGCCCCATCTGGTGGCGCAGGCAGGGGCGGTGCCGCCCGCCCATGCCGTGGCCGAAGGAGAACTCGTGCCGGCAGGTGCGCAAGGGGAAGGTGGCGTGCAGCGTCTCCAGCACGTCCCGCACAACCGTGGCGCCGATGTAGGGGCCGAAGTACTTGGCCCCGTCCTTCTCCACCCGCCGCACCAGCTCCACCCGCGGGTAATCCTCCCTAAGATCGATGCGGATGTAGGGGTACTGCTTGTCGTCCTTTAAAAGGATGTTGTAGTAGGGGCGGTATTTCTTTATGAGATTGCACTCCAGGATCAGGGCTTCCAGCTCCGTGTCGCAGAGTATCGTCTCAAAGTCGTCGATGTTGGCCACCATGGCCCGCACCTTGGGCGTGTGGTCGCGGGAGGCGTGGAAGTACTGGCGCACGCGGTTCTTCAGGTTCACCGCCTTGCCGACGTAGATGACCTCCCCCGCCTTCTTCATCTGGTAGACGCCCGGGCTTTCCGGCAGCTGCGAGAGCTTGAATTCCAGCGTTGCGTTCACGGTTTCGCCTCCTTTTCTTCCGGCAAACTCACATTTTCGCGGCGGAGCGCCAGCGCTCGGCCTCCTGCGCCTCCGGCTCCTCGCCGTTGTAGCGCACGCGGTCGTAGAGCGCGGCAAAGGCCTCCTCCACGCCCGCGCACCGGCAGAGGGCCTGCGGCGTCAGGGCCTGCGCCGCGCCCGCCTCTCTCTTTAGCAGCGCGGCGTAGACAAAGCGCACGCGCTGGGCCGGGGTCATGGCGCTCCAGCGCGGCGGCGGCGTCAGCGCCCGGCGCACGGCGGCGCGCAGGCTCTGGCCAAGTTCCCGGCGCATGGACTCGGGCGAGAGCAGCTGCTCGCTCTCCTCGGCGTAGTCCTCGCCGCCCTCCTCGCGGAAGCGCTGCAGCCAGGCGCGCAGGCGGGCGGAGAGCGCGCGCAGGCCCTTCCACAGCGCAAGGCCCAGGAATGCGGCAAGCGCCAGCAGCGCCGCCACGGCGATGACGGTGAGCAGCACCGTGCCTAGGACCTGCAGCCACTGCGGCAGCGGGGTACTGTCCCCGCCCAGGGCGCCCAGGTCCATCTGGCCCATGCCGCCGCCCGCTTCCGTCGGCGCGCCGGAGCCGGAGCCGGCAAAGAGGGACAGCAGCGCCCGCAGGGCGGCGCGCAGGCCGCGCCCCACCGCGTCGCGCAGGGCGGAAAAGAAGGCCGCGAGCGTCAGCAGCGCCAGGAACACCCATGTCAGGGCCTGGTTGCCGCGCATCATGCGCCCGGCCTGCCGCCCGGCGTTCAGGCGCACGGACTGGCGGTTGAGCAGCAGCAAGGAGAGCACCAGGTAAAAATAGGCCAGCAGTCCGACGCGATCGCGCACGCCGGGCACGCCGTTGAACAGCGCCAGTATGTAGACCACGGCGCTGAGCAGCAGCCCCGCGCCCAGCAGCCGCGCGTCGAGGAAAGCCGTCTCCGCCTCGCCCCAGCGGCGGCGCGCGCCGGTGAGCAGCACCACGGCGGCGATGACGGAGAGCATCACGTTCCAGGGCCAAAGCGGCAGCAGCAGCGCGCCAAACACGGCAAGCAGCGCGGCCAACACGGAAAACAGGGCGCGGCGCTTGCGCACATAGCGGGACAGCGCGTTGCCAAGGAAGCTGCAAGCGCCAAAGAGCAGCAGCGGCACGGCGAGCGCGCAGCCGGAGGCGGCGGAGATGTAGAGCGCCGCCGGCGCCACGGTCAACAGCAGATAGGCGCTGTGCAGAAGATAAAAGAGGAACTTGCGCATCAGGCGGCCTCCTTTTCGATCGGCAGGAGCGTCACGCCCAGGCCGCGGGCGCGCAGGCGGGCCATCTCGGCGCGTATGAGCTCGCTGTCGTAGCCGGAGATCAGCACCACGTCCGCGTCCTGCGGCAGGCGCAAATTGCCGAGGAAGACGTGGAAGGGCAGCACGCGGCGAATCGCCAGGCGCGCGCAGGTCTCCAGCAGGATCTCGCTCTGCTGGCGGCCGCCGGCGGGGGCGACGTAGACGGTCTCCCCTTCTACAGGCTTGGCGTAGCCATTGGAGCCAAAGCCCACCTCCAGGCCGTCCTGCAGCGCATAGCACATCAAGGTCGCGGCAAGGCGTATGCCCTGCTCGACGACGGCGCTGTCCCTTTCGTCCGCGGCGTCCCACTGGTTCTCGCGCGCAACGACGTTGAGCAGCACGACAAGGCGGCTCTGGGCGGTGTAGTCGTGCTGCTTGACCTCCAGGCGGCCGGTGCGGGCCGAGGCGCGCCAATGCACGTCGCGGGGCAGGTCGCCGGGGCGGTAGTCGCGTATGCCGCTGTAGAGGAAGAGGTCGGGGTCGATGAAGCGGCGCACCACGGCCTCGCCCTGCCAGCGGCTGACGGGCAGGCGCACCTCGTCCCGGGAAAGCAGGCGCGGGTAGACGGTCAGCGCGCAGCGCATCGGCCGCTCCACAGAGACCTGGGAGACGCCAAGCAGGTCGCCCACGGTCATGGCGTAGGAGGACAGCGCGTAATAGCCGCGGCGCATGGCGCGCACCTGGTGGGTGCGGCGCACGCGCTGCCAGCTGCCGAGGAAGAACACGGAGCGGTGGTAGCGCTGGCCGCCGATCTCCAGGTTCTCCTGCCGACCGAAGAGGAGCTCGGTGGGCATGCGCGTCTCGATGCGCAGCCAGGGCACGGGCAGGAGGCGGCGGTTCTCTATGGTCTCGATCATCTGCAGGCTCTCGCCCTCAAAGACGCGCCCGCGCGTAAAGCGCCGCTCCACCCGGATGCCGCGCAGCCCGGCGCGCTTAAAGAGCAGCATCTGCAGCGCGGCCAGTATCCCGGTCAGGAGCAGCAGCCAGAAAACGTTCATGCCTGGCCCCCTCTCAGGCGTCCACGCGCTCGGTGGGCACGGGCACGGCGGATAGCACCTCGCGCACGGCCTGCTCGCCGCGCTGCTGTCCCCCGGCAAAGGCGGTGCGCAGGATCAGCCTGTGCGCCAGCGCCGGCACGGCAAGGCGCTGGATGTCCTCCGGCGTCACGAAGTCGCGGCCGCGCACGGCGGCGTAGCTCTGGGCAAGGCGCATCAGCGCCAGGGCGGCGCGGGGGCTGGCGCCCAGCAGCGCGTCCTCCGTCTCGCGCGTCTTCTGGCAGAGCGCGCCGATGTAGGAGAGCAGGTCCTCGTGTACGCGCACGCGCGTTATGGCTTCCTGCGCATCCCGCACCTGGTCTGCGAAGGCCACGGGGCGGAGCTGCTCCTGCGGCCTGTCCTGCATGAAGCGGCGCAGTATGGCGCTCTGCTCCTCCAGGCTGGGATAGCCCATGGACAGCTGCACCATGAAGCGGTCGAGCTGCGCCTCGGGCAGGGGGAAGGTGCCCTGCGTCTCCACCGGGTTCTGCGTGGCGATGACGAAGAAGGGGGAGGGCAGCGCGTAGGTCGTACCGTCGGAGGAGACCTGCTTTTCCTCCATGCACTCCAGCATCGCGGACTGGGCGCGCGGCGTGGCGCGGTTGATCTCGTCGGCGAGCACCACGTTGGCGAACACCGGGCCGGGCTGGAACACGAACGCGCCCTCGCTCTGGCGGAAGATGGGGGCGCCGGTGACGTCGGAGGGGAGGAGGTCGGGGGTGAACTGGATGCGGGTGAACTTCCCGTCCATGGAGCGGGCCAGGGCGCGGGCGAGCATCGTCTTGCCGGTGCCGGGCACGTCTTCCAGGAGCACGTGGCCGCCGGCAAAGAGGGCGGCCAGGACGACGTCGATCACCTCGGCCTTGCCGACGATGACGCGCTGGATGTTCTCCCGGAAGGCGTCGGCCAGGGGCTTGATCTCTAAGACCTGCATGGGGGCGTTCCTCCTTAGCGTACTGTATTGCCTCTATTGTACTCCATATGCGCCGCGCTTTCAAAGGCAAATTGCGCCGTGATTTATAAAAAGAAAATTCCCCGTTAAGCGGGGAGAAAATCCCCCGGCGAAAGGCCGTTCCTTCCGCCGGGGATCTGTGCTACTGCGCGTTTTTGATGGCGCGGGAGAGGACCTTCCCGGCCAGGCGCGCCGCCGTCGAGCCGCCGGAGCCGCCGTTTTCCACCACCACGGCGATGGCGTAGGGGAAGTCCTCCTCCGCGCAGTAGCCCACGAACCAGGCGTGCGGGCTGTACTTGCCGCCGGAGGAGTTGACCTGCGCCGTGCCCGTCTTGCCGGCGATCGTGTGGCCCTCCACCGCGGCGCGCGTGCCGGTGCCGTTTTCCACCGTCTCGATCATGTATGCTTCGATGGTCGCGGCCACATCCTGGCGCATGCACTGCAGGGCGGCGCGGGGGTTCAGGCGGCTGCTCTCGCCGCCCGAGGCGCCGCGCACGGCGAGCACCAGCTGCGGCTCCACCATGGTCCCGCCGTTGCCCACCGCCCCGGCGATGAGCGCCATGTGCATGGGCACGGCCATCAGGTTGCCCTGGCCCACGCCCGTCCAGGCCAGCTCTCCCTCGTCCTTCATCGTCTGCGGGAAGATCGACTCATAGACGATCAGGTCCTCAAAGAGGAAGTTGCCGTTAAAGCCCATGCGCTCGGCGGTGGCGCGCAGCTTGTCCTCGCCCAGCTCCAGCGCCAGCTGTCCGAAGGCGATGTTGCAGGACTTGGCAAAGGCCTCTTCCAGCGTCAGCTCGCCGTGGCCCTCGCCCTCGGTGTCGATGAGGTCCATCTCCTCCGTCACCGGGTACACGCCCTCGCATTTGAACGTCCGCTCCTGCACACCGGGGATGTTCTCCAGCGCGCAGGCCAGCGTCACGATCTTAAACACAGAGCCTGGAGCGTAGCGCCCCTGCGTGGCGCGGTTGAGCAGCACGCCGCTCTCGTCGTCGGCCCCGGCGAAGTTCTCCGGGTGCTTGGCGTCGTACTCGGGCTTGGAGTACAGGGCCAGCACCTCGCCGGTCTTGTAGTTGAGCACGGCGACCGCGCCGTTGTGGTCTTCCGGGAACTGCTGGGCGATGTAGGTCTGAAGATCCGCGTCGATGGTGAGGATCACGTCCGAGCCGCGGCGCTTTTCCGCAAAGAGCTGGCTGACGCGGTCGGAGAGGCTGGCGTTAAAGCCCAGAAGGTCGGCGGCGAGGAAGGACTCGGCGCCGGTCGGCACCTGGCCCTGCACGTCGCCCAGCACATGGGAGAGCGCCTTTCGCGTCTCGCGGCTCGTGGGGTACTCGCGGCTGCCGTCGGCGGCGCTTGTGACGAGCACCGTACCGTTGCGGTCAAGTATGTCCCCGGCGATGACGCTGCCGCGCGCCTGGCGCAGGCGGGTGTTGTAGGGGGTGGTGAACCAGCGGCTGCCGTTGTTGTAGACGGCGTAGAAGAAGTAGCCGCCCAGCGCCGCGAACAGCGCCAGCATCGCGCAGAGCACGGCCCGCGCGTTCCGCTTCATCTCCTTCAAAACTCCTGCGCCTCCTCTCTTGCGCGCGCAAGGCGCCACTCGCTCTCGTCCTGCTGCCCCACGGCGATGGACACGCCCTGCAGGATCCCCAGCATCAGCATGCTGGAGAGCATGGACGAGCCGCCGTAGCTGACAAAGGGCAGCGTCACGCCGGTGAGCGGCACCATCTTGATCACGCCGCCCACGATCATGAACGTCTGCAGCGCCAGGGACGTCACCGCGCCCACGGAAAGAAGCGCGTGGAAGGAGCTGCGCGCCCGCATGGCCAGCAGCAGTCCGCGGGCAAAGAGGATCACATACAGAAGAAGCAGCACCAGCCCCACCACGATGCCGAACTCCTCGCAGATGGCGGAGAAGATGAAGTCGCTCTCGGCCACGGGCACCACGTCCGGGCTGCCAAGGCCAAGGCCCAGGCCCGTCAGCCCGCCGGAGGCGATGGCGATCAGCGACTGTATGATCTGGTAGCCGCTGCCCTGCGGGCTGTCCCAGGGGTTCTGCCAGATGGCAACGCGCGTGCGCACATGGTCAAAGAGGCGGTAGAGCACGGCCGAGCCCGCCGCGGCGCAGGCAAGGCCAAAGAGCGCCAGCAGCCAGTTGCTCGTGGCGACGTAGTAGACCGTAAGGCAGGTGAGGAAGCAGATCAGCACCGCGCCCAGGTCCTTTTGCAGCACGATGAGCAGCACGCATCCGGCGGCGAACAGCCCCACCGGCAGGAGCTGGCGCACGGTGCGCTTTTCGCTCAAGTCCAGGGCCAGGCAGAGCACCAGGGCCACCTTGACGAACTCAGAGGGCTGGACGGAGATGATTTTAAGGTCTATCCAGTTCTTCGCGCCGCCGTTCTCCTCGCCGATGAGCAGCGTCAGCAGCAGCGCCCCCAGCGACAGCAGCATGACGGGCAGGCGCAGGCGGCGCAAAAGCGTACCGCGCGCCACCAGGAACGTCATCGCCAGCATCACGAGCACGCCCAGGCCGTAGAAGAGCAGCTGCTTGAGCGCGCGGTCGGGGTCGAGGCGGTAGAGCGCGATCAGCCCCACGCCGCAGAGGAAGTTGGCGATGAGCAGTATGTAGCCGTCCATGTGCGGGTAGGCGCGGCGCAGCAGCAGCGCCTGCGCCGCGAGCAGCAGCGGCATGGAGACGGCAAGGATCATGGGCACGATGTCAAAGCCGCGGAAGAAGGCCAACAGCAGAAAGCCCGTGGCCTCAAACAGCGCCATGGCCAGCAGCACCCAATCGGTCTCGGGCATTTTCAAGTCTTTAGAGCGCATTTTCCTCCTCCAGCCGCAGGCGGAACACCAGGCCGCCCAGTTGTATCGTCGAGCCGTCGTGCGCCAGCGCCCGCCGCTCCACCACCTCGCCGTCCACCACCACGAAGGCCTCGCCCACGGGCACGACGCGCAGGCCCTCCCTCTCCATGGCGAGTATGCAGTGCACGCCGCGCAAAGAGCGGCTGGAGATGCGCACGTCGCAGCGCGGGGCGGCGCCGACGGTGGTCTCCCCCTCCACCGGGTAGAGCTTGCCGCGGCGCAGGCGGCCGTCCTCGTCCGAGAGCAGGACGAGCGTGGCGTTGATGCCCGTGCCCGCCTCCGAGATCTCCCGCTGCACGCGCCACTCGATGCGCATCTCCCGCAGCACCGCCACGACCAGCCGCACGGCGATGAAGAGCGCCAGCGCGATGAACCAGTACCGCGCCAGGCTCGCCAGCAGTTCATAGGCCGATGCGTTCACCCGCCCGCGCCTCCTTTCGTCTTGTCCTGTCTGTAAAGAGTATACCGCTTTGTCCGCCGTTTCGCAAACGCCGCAGCCCCTCCCTATAAAAAAGAGCGCCGCCCCGTCTCCGTTTCCTCGCCGCGGAAAAAATAACGGGCGCCTTCTTTTTTCGAAAGACAAAGGAAGAGGGACGGCGCGTCCCTCTTCCTAAATGCGCAAGCCGCTTATTTTTTAGGCGGTCTCCTCGGCGAAGTTGCCGGTGTAGAGCTGGTAGTACTTGCCCTTCTTCTCGATCAGCTCCTCGTGCGTGCCGCGCTCGATGATGCGGCCCTGCTCCAGGACCATGATGCAGTCGGCGTTGCGCACGGTGGAGAGGCGGTGGGCGATGACGAACGTGGTGCGCCCCTTCATAAGGGCGTCCATGCCGGCCTGCACAAGGGCCTCGGTGCGGGTGTCGATGGAGGACGTGGCCTCGTCCAGGATCAGCACGGGCGGATCGCCGACCGCGGCGCGGGCGATGGCCAGAAGCTGGCGCTGGCCCTGGGAGAGGTTGCTGCCGTCGCCCGTGAGCACGGTCTGGTAGCCGTTGGGCAGGCGCTGGATGAAGCCGTCGGCGTTGGCCAGCTTGGCGGCGCGGATGCACTCTTCGTCGGTCGCGGTGAGCTTGCCGTAGCGGATGTTGTCCATCACGGTACCGGTGAACAGATGCGTGTCCTGCAGCACGATGCCCATGGAGGCGCGCAGGGCGGGCTTTTTGATCTTGGTGATGTTGATGCCGTCGTAGCGGATCTTGCCGTCCTGGATGTCGTAAAAGCGGTTGATGAGGTTGGTGATGGTGGTTTTTCCGGCGCCTGTGGCACCCACGAAGGCAATTTTCTGGCCGGGCTTGGCATACAGGGAGATGTCGTGGAGCACCAGCTTCCGGCCGTCGTAGCTGAAGTCTACGTGGTCGAGTACCACATTGCCCTGCACCTTGGTGTAAGTGAGTGTGCCGTCGTGGTGGGGGTGCTTCCAGGCCCAGATGCCGGTGCGCTCGTCACTCTCGACGAGGTTGTCCTCCTTGTCGTACTTGGCGTTGACCAGGGTGACGTAGCCGTCGTCGGTCTCGCTGGGGGCGTCCATCATGGCGTAGATGCGCTCGGCGCCGGCCAGGGCCATGATGACGC
>CALWKN010000215.1 GCA_944381265.1 uncultured Clostridia bacterium | reverse complement strand
CATCGCCATGGCGGCGGTCGGCATGCTGTCCATCGTCGGCATGATCATCTCCAACGACGCCTACGGCCCGATCGTGGATAACGCCCGCGGCCTGGCGGAGATGGGCGACATGGGCGACGAGACGGTCCGCATCTGCGACGAGCTGGACAGCGCGGGCAACACCGTCAAGGCGGTCACCAAGGGCTTCTCCATCGGCGCGGCGGGTCTTACCGTCATCTCCCTGCTTGGCGCCTACATCAGCGAGGTCAACGAGGCGGCCGGCGAGGTCGTCATCGATGTGCTCAACATCATCGACCCGACCGTGTTCTTCGGCATCCTGATCGGCGCGGCGATCCCGGCGGTGTTCTCCGCCATGCTGATCCTTGGCGTTGACCGCAACGCGCAGCGCATGGTGGCCGAGATCCATCGCCAGTTCCGCGAGATCAAGGGCCTGCGCGAGGGCAAGGCCCAGGCCGACTACGCCAAGTGCATCGACATCGCCACCCAGGGCGCGCTGCGCGAGCTGATCCCCGCGGGCCTGTTCGCGATCATCGCCACGATCCTGGTCGGCTTCATCGGCGGCGTGGCGGCTGTCGGCGGCTTCCTGCTGGGCAACATCGTCTCCGGCCTGCTGCTGGCGCTGTTCATGTCCAACTCCGGCGGCCTGTGGGACAACTCCAAGAAGTACGTCGAGGCCGGCGCTGAGGGCGGCAAGGGCTCCGACGCGCACAAGGCTGCGGTCGTGGGCGACACGGTCGGCGATCCCTTCAAGGACACCGCCGGTCCCTCCATCAACACGCAGATCACGGTGGTGTCTCTGGTGGCGTCCCTGCTTGCGACGCTGTTCCTGAACGTCCACATCTTCTAAAATTCCGGCAAGCGTTTGCACAAGCGCGCGGAATGTGGCATAATCTCCTTAAACGGCGCCGGGGCGCAGACCCCGGCGCGAGGGAGGGAGAGAGAAATGCCGCGTTCCGCGCGCTTTCGCGTTTTGACACAAAACGCGCTGATCACGCTGGCGCTGCTGCTGCTGGCGGCGGCGCTGGGGCTGATCTTCCGCGCCCTCTCCCTGCAGGAGATGAACCTGTACGCGCTCTTTTTGCTGGGCAGCCTGCTGACGGCGGCGCTGACGGCGAGCCGGGCCTGCGGCGCGGTCTCGGCGCTGTGCGGCGTGCTGCTGTTCGAGATGCTACAGGCAGGGCAGGGGATGAGCCTTGCGATGCTGCGGCAGCTCCACCCGCTGGACTTCCTCATCCCCGTAAGCGTGACGCTGCTCATGGGCAGCCTGGCGCGCAAGAGCCGCAGGCTGACGGACAGCACGCGCCTGATGCTGCGCGCGGACCAGCGCTTCCTGCAGGCCAGCGGGCCGGAGGAGATCCTCATCATCACCGCGCAGCAGCTGCAGCGCCTGCTTGGGCGGCCGGTGACGCTGTACCTTACGCAGGACGGGGCGCTGCTGCCGCCGCGGCGCTTCGGCGAGGCGGCGGAGGGCACGCCTTTGGAGGAGACCGCGGCGCAGTGGACGTTCCAGAACGGCGAAAACTCCGGCGCGCGCACGGCGCGCTACGCCCGGGCGGACTACCTGTACACCTGCCTGCGCACGGGCGCGCACGTCTGCGGCGTGCTGGGGATCTTCGCCGGGGAGCGGCCGCTGACCGCGCTGGAGAACCAGTTCATGCAGTCGGTCCTCAGCGAGTGCACGCTGGCGCTGGAGCGCGACTTCTCCAACCGGGAAAAGCAGGAGGCCGCGCTGCAGATGCGCAACGAAAAGCTGCGCGCGGACCTGCTGCGCTCCATATCGCACGATCTGCGCACGCCGCTTACGAGCATTTCCGGCAGCGCCGGGCTTCTGGCGGCGCAGGGCGAGCGCCTTTCGCGCGAGCAGAGGCAGCAGCTCTACAAGGACATCGAGGGGGACGCGCTCTTCCTGCTGGGGACGGTGGAGAACCTGCTGTCGGTGACGCGCATCGAGGAAGGGCGCATGGCGCTGCACCTAAAGCCCGAGCTCCTTAGCGAGGTGGTGGGCGAGGCCCTGCGGCGCCTGGAAAAATACGGCCGCACGCACCCGCTGCGCGCGGAACAGGCGGACGAGCTCCTGCTGGCGCGCATCGACGCGCACCTGATCCTGCAGGTGCTGACGAACCTGGTGGACAACGCGGTGAAGTACACGCCGCCGGGCACGGAGATCGTCATCCGCACGCTGCGGCTCCATAACATGGCCGCCGTGCAGGTGGCGGACACCGGCCCCGGCATACCGGACGCGCAGAAGGCGAAGGTCTTTGACATGTTCTACAGCGGCGGCGGCGGGGACGCGCGCCGCGGCATGGGCCTGGGGCTGGCGCTGTGCAAGTCCATCGTCACGGCGCACGGCGGCACGCTCTCCGTCTCCGACAACGCGCCCCACGGCGCGGTCTTCACCTTCACGCTGCAGGAAGAAAGGATCGATCTGCCATGAACAAGCCGCTGATACTCATCGTGGAAGACGACAGCGCGGTCAAGAACCTGATCGCAACCGCCCTGGAGACGCAGGACTACCGCTATGTCACCGCGGCAAACGGCGTGCAGGCGGTGCTGGAGGCCGCCACCAAGTGCCCGGACATCCTGCTGCTGGACTTGGGGCTGCCGGACATGGACGGCGTGGAGGTCATCCGCAAGGTGCGCTCCTGGTCGGAGATGCCCATCATCGTCATCTCGGCCCGCAGCGAGGACACGGACAAGATCGACGCGCTGGACGCCGGCGCGGACGACTACCTGACCAAGCCCTTTTCCGTGGAGGAGTTGCTGGCGCGCCTGCGCGTGACGCAGCGGCGGCTGAAGTACATCCGCGCCGCGGCGGCGCAGGAGGCGGTCTTTGTCAACGGGGACCTGACGGTGGACTACGCCGCGGGCTGCGCGCGCCTGCGCGGGCAGGAGCTGCACCTGACGCCCATCGAGTACAAGCTGCTCTGCCTGCTCAGCCGCAACGTGGGCAAGGTGCTCACCCACACCTACCTTACGCGCGAGATCTGGGGCTCGGCCTTTGACAGCGACATCGCCAGCCTGCGCGTGTTCATGACCACGCTGCGCAAGAAGATCCAGCCCCGCCCGAAGGACGCGCAGTTCATCCAGACGCACGTGGGCGTCGGCTACCGCATGGTGCGCCTGTAAACCCTGACAAAAGCGCCTGGCCGGAAGGGAGTTTCCCTCCGGCCAGGCGCTTTTTCTCAGGCCAGGCCCGCCCAGCGGAACAGGTGCGGGGTGATGTCGGGATAGGTGAGGTTCTCCGGCAGCCCGTCAAAGGCGCGGACCTCCGCCATCTCGCTCTCCGGCAGGGGGCCGAGGCGCTCTATCTGCGCGGCAAAGACCACGCCGCCGGCGCCCGTCGCCTCGTCCCCGACCCAGTAGTCGAACAGCGGCCGCAGCGTGAAGGCCGCGGCGCCGGACTCCTCAATGAGCTCGCGCCGGGCGGCCTGATCGGGCCCCTCCCCCGGTTCGATGTGCCCGCCCTGCGTCTCCCAGGTCTGCCGCTGCCTGTGGCGGCTGAGGAGGATCTTCCCCTCCAGGCGGGAGAGCACCACGACGAAGCGGGGATCCTTTACGGCCCCAAGGGCGAGCTTTTTACAGATCTGCGGCATAGCGGCTCCTTTCGTTTAGAGGAACAGGGAGAGCAGCACCGTGATCAGCCCGGCAACGCCTATGGCGATGGAGCTCATCGCGCCCTGCAGTTCGCCCAGCTCCATGGCCTTTGTCGTGCCGATGGCGTGCGAGCAGGTGCCGATGGCCACGCCCTGGGCGATGGGGTCGGTGACGCGGAAGAGGCGGATGAGCAGGGGCGCGGCCATCGCGCCGAGGATCCCGGTCAGGATCACCGCCGCCACCGTCACCGGCACGATGCCGCCCAGCGTCTCGGAAACGGCCATGGCGATCGGCGTGGTGACGGACTTGGGCAGCATGGTCGCCACCAGCGCGTCCTCCAGGCCGAAGGCCTTGCACAGCAGGAAGGCGCTGCCCATGGAGGCAAGGCTCCCCATCAGGCACCCCATCAGCACGGGCAGAAAGTACTGCTTGAGCACGCGGCGCTGGTTGTAGATGGACACCGCCAGCGCCGCCGTGGCCGGCGCCAGCAGCGCGGAGATGAACTGCCCGCCCTGGCGGTAGTGGTCCAGCGGGATCTGAAAGATCGTCACCACCAG
>CALWKN010000214.1 GCA_944381265.1 uncultured Clostridia bacterium | reverse complement strand
GGCTCCGCCGCTTCCTCGGGCGAGGCCGTCTCCTGCACCGCGCGCTGCACGCTCATGGCGATGAGGTTGTTCTCATCCAGCCAGCCCACCACCGCCTCGCTCAGGTCCGGGTGGTCGCCGGTCGGGTCCAGGCGCTCCAGGGGGATGTTGGTGATGCGCCGCACCTCAAAGCGCAGCGCGGACTGCGGCTCGCTGGTGGGTGCGGGGGTCGCGGCGGGCTCGGAGAGCAGCAGCGTCTTTTCCCGCGGGGCGATGGCGCGGCAGCCCGTGAGCAGCAGCAGCGAAACGAGCGCTAGCGCCATCCCGCGCGCGGCCCTTTGGATCGATGTTCTCATGCCTGTCCCTCCCTGGCGCGGGCCGTGGGCAGCACCACGGTGACCACGGTCAGCCCCTTTAAGCGCGAGGTGATCTCGATGCGGCCGCCGTGCTGCTCGACCAGCTGCTTGACGATGCCAAGCCCCAGGCCCGAGGAGCCCTCCTCGCGCTTGCCCTCGCGGTCCTTGCGGCGGTAGAAGGGGATGAAGAGCTTGGGGATCTCCTTTTCCTCGATGCCGTCGCCGGCGTTGACCACCTGGACGTTGACGTTCTCCCGGTTGCAGTTGACCAGCACCTGTATGGTGGAGTTGGGGTAGCCGTACTTGATGGCGTTGTCGATGATGTTGATGAAGACCTCCTTCAGCTGCGTCTCGCTGCCCATGACCACGGCGCGCTGGCGCACGGACAGCTCGATGGCGTCGCCGTACTTCTCGGCCTTGAACTGCATGCCCTCGCAGACGGAGGCCAGCAGGTCGTTGAGGTTCACCCGCTCCTTGGGCACGTTCACCGCGTCGGACATGCGCGAAAGCTCCAGGAGCGTGACCACCATGTGGTACATTCTGTCGCTCTCGCTGAGTATGTGGCTCAGCCCCTTGTCGAAGAACTCCTTGTCGGTAAAGCCGTTTTCCTGCAGCACCTCGGCATAGCCGCGGATGCTGGTCAGCGGGGTCTTGAGCTCGTGGGTGACGTTGTCGTAGAAGACCTTGCGGTATTCCGACAGGCGCTTGAGCTCGTACTTGTCGGTGTTGATGGTCTTCATCTGCTGGTCGATGCGGTAGATCATCTCGGCGAAATTGCGCGAGAGCGTGCCGATCTCGTCCCGCCGCTTGGAGCGGGCCAGGCGCACGACCTTGCCCACGTCGATCTTGTTCTGCTCCACGTCCTTTTGCAGCGCCTCGCTGATGCGGGCCAGCTTCATGATGGGAGAGGCGATGGAGGAGGCAAAGAGCACGGCGATGAGCAGGGAGATCAGGCAGATCACCACCGTGATCAGCGAGACGGAGCGCATGATGTTGTTCCCCTGCGTGTAGAGTATGGTGTAGTCCGCCACGATGCGGACCATGCCGATGCTGTTGCCCTCGATGGTGACGGGGTAGGAGAAGTAGGCGCGCGTGCGCTGCCCCTCGGTGTCCAGCGTAAAGGCGGAAAGGCCGCCGCGCGCAAGGCTGACGTCGCCAAAGCTGTTCTCGATGAACAGGGCGGAGTTGGTGGCGGCGAGCATCTCCCCCTCCATGGTGAAGGCGGCGGTGGGATAGCCGGTGGCGCCGGAGATCTCCTCCACGAGGTCCCGGGCGATGGCGGCAAAGCCCTCGACGTCGTTGTTCTGCTGGTTCAGCACCAGCATCTGCTTGACGTAGATGAGGCCGTTGTTCTTCACCGTGACAAGGTCGTCGTTGATGTAGCGCTCGTTGCCCTGGGAAATGTTGCTGGCGATAAACAGGTTCATGATCAGCAGCATGGAAAGGAAGATGGCCAGCATGTACAGCGCCATCTTGACGCGGATGGAAAGGCGGACTTCCGGCCCGCCCGCCAGGATCCGCCGAAGGGAAAACCCGCCCGCCTTCCGTTTCGTCTTCTGCTTCACGATGTCTACACCGTCTCCTGTATCTCAAAAATGTAGCCGATCTTAAAGATCGTGCGGATCTCGTTGTCCAGACCGAGTTTTTTGCGCAGGCGCAGGACGTGTATGTCCACGGTGCGCGTGTTGCCAAAGTAATCGTAGCCCCACACCGCGCCAAGTATCTTTTCCCGCGACAGGGCCACGTTGCGGTTCTCGTAGAAGTACATCAGCAGCTGGTACTCCAGGGGCGTTAAGTCCACGGCGCGGCCGTTCTTTTCCACCGTCATGGTGGAGGGCGTCACCGTAAGGCCGGCAAAGTGCAGCTGCAATTCGCTGCGGGCGGGCGGCGCGTCGTTGGTCTTCTCCAGGCGGCGGAACGTGGCCTTGATGCGCGCCACCACCTCGCGCACGTCAAAGGGCTTGGTGATGTAGTCGTCCGCCCCCGCCTCCAGGCCCAGGACCTTGTCCTCCACCATGTTGCGGGCCGTGACCATGATGATGGGGATGTGCAGCTTGTTGGTGATGCGGCGGCAGACCTCCAGGCCGGAGATGTCCGGCAGCTGCCAGTCCAGCAGCACCAGGTCCGGCTGGGCGCTGGCCGCCAGCTGCAGCGCCCGCGCCCCGGTCCCCGCGATGCCCACGTCGTAGCCCTCTTTCTTGAGCCGGTAGGCCAGCAGCTCCGCGATGGGCGTGTCGTCTTCCACGATCAGGATCCTATTTGCGCGCATATCGTCATCTCCGTGTTTCAGCCTTGTAGACAGTATACCATAATCTTATGACGATTCAAACGGGCAAAAGGATTCAAACCGCGCGATAAAAAAGCCCCGCGCCGCCTGAAAGGGGGGCGCGGGGCCAGCGCGTCGTCAGCCTCTATCGTCAGTCGCCGAGCTTCATCTGCAGGTACTCCTCGTAGGTGGTGCGCTTGTCCACCACCGTCTCGCCCACGCTCATGTCCACGATGCGGTTGGCCACGGTGGAGACGAGCTGGTGGTCCTTGGAGGCAAAGAGCATCGTGCCGGGGAAGGCGCGCATGCCGTTGTTGAGCGAAGTGATGGCCTCCAGGTCCAGGTGGTTGGTCGGCTCGTCCAGTATGAGGAAGTTCGCGCCGGAGAGCATCATGCGCGAGAGCATGCAGCGCACGCGCTCGCCGCCGGAGAGCACGCTGGCCTTCTTCTTGGCCTCCTCGCCGGAAAAGAGCATCCGCCCGAGGAATCCGCGCAGGAAGGTCTCGTCCTGCTCGCGGGAGTACTGGCGGAGCCAATCCACCAGATTCAGCTCCACGCCGTCAAAATAGGGGTTGTTGTCCTTGGGGAAGTAGGCCCTGGTGATGGTGACGCCCCACTTGTAGGAGCCCGCGTCCGGCTCCATTTCGCCCATGAGTATGGAGAACAGGACGGTCTTTGCCCGCTCGTCGTCGCCGACAAAGGCGATCTTGTCGCCCTTTTCCACGCGCAGGGAGAAGTTGTCCAGCACCTTTTCCCCGTCGATGGTCTTATGGAGGCCCTCGACGACGAGTATGTCGTTGCCCGCCTCGCGGTCGGGCTTGAACTCGATGAAGGGATAGCGCCGCGTCGAGGGCTGTATGTCCGTAAGCTCGATCTTCTCCAGCAGCTTCTTGCGGCTGGTGGCCTGCTTGGACTTGGAGGCGTTGGCCGAGAAGCGGGCGATGAACTCCTTGAGCTCCTTGATCTTGGCCTCGTTGCGCTTGTTCGTCTCCTTGGCCTGGCGCAGCGCCAGCTGGCTGGACTCGTACCAGAAGTCGTAGTTGCCGGCGTAGAGCTGGATGCGGCGGTAGTCGATGTCGGCGATGTAGGTGCAGACCTCGTTGAGGAAGTGGCGGTCGTGCGAGACGACGATGACCGTGTTCTCAAAGTCGCCAAGGAACCGCTCCAGCCAGCGGATGGAGCGCACGTCCAGGTGGTTGGTCGGCTCGTCCAGCAGCAGGATGTCCGGGTTGCCGAACAGCGCCTGCGCCAGCAGCACCTTCACCTTGTCGTCGCCGGAGAGCTCCGCCATCTTCTTGTCGTGCAGCTCCTGCCCGACGCCCAGCTGGTTGAGCAGGGACTCCGCGTCGCTCTCGGCGTTCCAGCCGTCCATCTCCGCGAACTCCCCCTCCAGCTCCGCCGCCCGCAGGCCGTCCTCGTCGCTGAAGTCCGGCTTGGCGTAGAGCGCCTCCTTTTCCTGCATGACCTGGTAGAGCCGCGGGTTGCCCAGGATCACCGTCTCGCGCACGGCGTAGTCGTCGTAGAGGAAGTGGTCCTGCTTTAGGACCGAGATGCGCTCCCCCGGGGTGACGATCACCTCGCCCGAGTTGGGGCTCAATTCCCCGGAGAGGATCTTGAGAAACTGGCTCTTGCCCGCGCCGTTGGCGCCGATGATGCCGTAGCAGTTGCCCTTGTCGAACTGGATGTTCACGTTCTCAAAGAGCACCCGCTTGCCGAACTGGAGAGAGACATTGCTCGCCTGTATCATTTTCCGCTTCCTTCCGCCTTCCTTTTTCTGTGCATTCGGGAAAGAGTATACCATATCGTTCCGGGTTTTGCACCCTCGTTTGCCAAAACTTAATGCGCTATTTTCTTCACAATCTCACCCCAAAAATTTTTCGCAAAGAAAATATATTTCTAAATCATTTCAGGATTGACAAATAATCCAAGGCGTCCTATAATAGAATCGTAAAATTCATCAAGGAGGTCTTCTTCCATGAAGAAACTGCTTGCCCTTGTCCTGGCCGTTGCGATGATGATCATCCCCATGACCGCCCTGGCTGACTCCAACTTCATCGAGCCCACCTACTACGCGGATTACACCGAGGACGTCGAGTACATCACTCCCGAAGAGGAGACCGTGGACTACGTCGTCATCTGCCGCGCCCTGAACGTCCGCGCCACCGCTTCCACCAAGCTGGACGCCCTTGACATCATCCATCGCGGCGATGTCGTGAAGGTCGTCGAGATCGACGAGAACGGCTGGGCCAAGATCGCTCTGGAGGACGACACCTACGCCTACGTGTACGCCAAGTACATCGCTAAGGTCGTCAAGGCCTAATCCGAAAATGCGACCGGTGGGACGAGCCCCAGGGCTCGTCCTTTTTTGCGCGCTTTTGCGCCGGCGCGTTTTGTGCTATACTGAGAGAGCGGCCTTACGGCCCCGCTTTCTCACTTTCGCTTTGGGGAGGTCGATATTCCCATGCCCATGGATGGAATCACGCTCGGCGCCATGGCGCGCGAGCTCAACGCCGCGCTCGCCCTTGGCCGCGTGGACCGCGTGCAGCAGACCGAGCGCGACGAACTGATCCTGACGCTGCGCGCCCAGGGCGGAAACCGCCGCCTGCTGCTCTCCTCCAGCCCGAACAACGCGCGCATCCATTTGACCGCGGCGCAGAAGCGCAGCCCGGACACGCCGCCCATGTTCTGCATGCTGCTGCGCAAGAACCTCGGCAACGCCCGCTTCCTCGGCGCGGAGCAGCTGGGCGCGGACCGCGTGCTCACGCTGCGCTTCGAGGGGCTGGACGAGCTCGGCGACGTGGCGGAGCGGCGGCTGATCATCGAGATCATGGGCCGCCACTCCAACATCATACTCGTGGGCGGCAACGGCCGCATCATCGACAGCGCCCGCCACGTCACCGCGGACATCAGCCGCGTGCGTGAGGTGCTGCCCGGCCTGCCCTACGAGACGCCGCCCGCCCAGGACAAGTGCAACCCCTACACCGCCTCGGCGGCGGACTTCCTCGCCGCGCTGCGCCCGCTGCTCGGCCTGCGCCTGGACAAGGCGATCCAGCAGGGCGTCTCCGGCCTTTCGGCGCAGCTGGCGCGGGAACTGGCCTTCCGCGCCGCCGGCAGCGAGACGGCCTCGCTCTCCGAGGACAACCTGCCCGCGGTCGCCGGGCGCCTGGCGGCGTTCTTTGCCCACCTGGACGACGCGCCGACGCTGCTCGTAGACGAGGACGGCGCGCCGCTGGACGTCACCTCCTTCCCCTACCTCTCGCGCGACCCGGGCCGCCAGCGCGCCTGCGCCTCCCTCTCCGAGGCCATGGACGCCTACTTCCTGCAGCGCGACCAGCGCGAGCGCATCAACCAGCGCGCCCACGATCTGCGCCGCTTCCTGCAAAACGCCCTGGAGCGCGACGAAAAGAAGCTCGCCATCCAGCGCCAGACGCTGCTGGACGCGGAGAACATGGACGAGCTGCGCAAGAAGGGGGACCTGATCACCTCCTCGCTGCACAGCCTTGCGCGCGGCGCCAGCAAGGCCGTGGTGCCGGATTACTTCGCCGAGGGCATGCCCACGGTGGAGATCCCCATGGACCCCGCCCTCTCCCCGGCCGAGAACGCCCAGCGCTACTACAAGCAGTACAACAAGCTCAAGGCCGCTTCCGACCTGGTGCTGGGGCAGATGGCGGACAACGAGGCGGAGATCGCCTACCTGGAGGGGCAGCTGGAGAACCTGGAGCTGTGCACGACGTTTGACGAGCTGGGCGAGATCCGTCAGGAGCTGATCCGCGTAGGCCTGCTGCGCGACACGACGCCGCGCGGCAAGAAGCCGCCCAAGATCCCGGCCTCCAAGCCGCACCACTTCGTCTCCGACGACGGCGTGGACATATTCGTTGGCAAAAACAACGTGCAGAACGACCGGCTGACCGGCGCGGCCCTGGGCGAGGAGTTCTGGCTGCACGCCAAGGACATGCCCGGCTCTCATGTGATCGTAAAGTCCGCCGCCCCCAGCGACCGGACGCTGCTGCAGGCGGCGCAGCTGGCCGCGACCTTCTCCAAGGGCAGCCAGGCGGACAAGGTGCCCGTGGACTACACGCGCCGCAAGTACGTCAAAAAGCCCGGCGGCGCCAAGCCCGGCTTTGTCATCTACACCCACCAGCAGACGCTCTTCGTCTCCCCGGACGCAAAGCTCGCCGCGCGCCTTTCCGCGCCGGACGACGCGCCCCGCGCCCAAAAATAACGCCGAACCCCCTTTGCATTTTTCTGCAAAGGGGGTTCGCCTTACCGTTTCCGCTTCTTTTTCCAGATCACAAAGAGCAGCGCGCCTGCCGCGGCCGCGGCAAGGAGGAGCAGCAGCCAGACCCAACTTGCCGGACTTGCGGAGACGTAGACCTGCGTGGGGCCGTCCGCCCCGCCGATGATGCCGATGTCCATCGCGCGCCCCTCCTTAGTCCAGGCGCAGCGCGCCGATGAGCTCGCGCACGTCCTGCACGCCCTGCTGCGCGCAGACCGCTTCCAGCCCGCGCACGACCTCCGGGCAGGCGTAGGGGTTGTGCAGATTGGCCGTGCCCACCTGCACCGCCGTGCAGCCCACCAGCAGGAAGGCCGCCGCGTCCTCGCCCGTCTCGATGCCGCCCATGCCCACCACCGGAATGGACACGGCCTCTGCCGCCTGGTAGCACATGCGCAGCGCCACCGGGCGCACCGCCGGGCCGGAGAGCCCGCCCACGACGTTGGCCAGCACCGGGCGGCGGGTGCGCACGTCCACCGCCATGCCGGTGAGCGTGTTGATCAGCGAGATCGCGTCCGCGCCGCCCTCCTGCGCCGCCCGCGCCACCTCGGCTATGTCCGCGACGTTGGGCGAGAGCTTGACCATCAGGGGCTTTGCGCAGTGGGCGCGCACGGCCTTGGTGATGTGGTAGACGGACTCCGGCCTCGTGCCAAAGGCCACGCCGCCCTCCTTGACGTTGGGGCAGGAGATGTTCATTTCAAGGATGTGGATGCCGGTCTTGGAGAGGCGCTCCGCCATATAGCAGTAGTCGTCCTCCGTGCTGCCGGCGGCGTTGGCCACCACCACCGCGCCCTTTTCCAGCAGCCAGGGCAGGTCCTTCTCGATGAAGGCCTCCACGCCCGGGTTCTGCAGGCCGACGCTGTTGAGCACGCCGGAGGGCGTCTCGGTGATGCGGTGGGGCGGGTTGCCCAGGCGCGGCAGGCGCGTCAGGCCCTTGACCGAGATGCCGCCAAGGCTCCCCACGTCGTAGAACTCGTCGTACTCCCGGCCAAAGCCGAAGGTGCCGGAGGCGGCGATGACCGGGTTCTTCAGCTCCACGCCGCAAAGATTCACGCCCATATTCATCCGAACACGACCTCCTCTGCCGGGAACACCGGGCCGTCGGCGCAGACGCGCTTGTAGCCGAATTCCCCGTCCTTCGCCTTGACCTTGCAGTTGCAGGTTAGGCACGCGCCAAGGCCGCAGCCCATGTGCTCCTCCAGGGAGAGCTGCGCCGGGACCCCGCAGCGCAGGGCGAGGGCCTGCACCGCGCGCAGCATGGGCGTCGGGCCGCAGGCCATGACGCCGTCCACCTCGCCGCGGCGCAGCATCTCCTCCAAGGGGCCGGTGACCAGGCCGTGGAAGCCGGCGCTGCCGTCGTCCGTGCAGACGGTGACGCTCGCGCCCGTCTTTTCGCATTCCTCCACCGCGTAGAGCAGATCGCGGCTGCGGAAGCCGAAGACCGCGCGGCACTGCGCGTCGGCGAAGCGCTCCATGGCAAAGCGCAGGGGCGCGACGCCTATGCCGCCGCCGACGAAGGCGATGCGCCGCATCGCCCCCTTGTCAAACCCGCGGCCCAGGGGGTAGAGCAGGTCGATCTCTTCGCCTGGCTTTGCCTGAAGGATGCGCCTTGTGCCCTCGCCCTTTGCCGCGATGCCAAGCTCCAGTATGCCGTCGTGCACGGAATAGAGGGAGATGGGGCGGCGCAGCAGGTGCGCGCGGTCGCCGGGCACCGCGATGTGGGCAAACTGCCCGGGGACCGCGGCCTCCGCCCCGGCCGGAAGGGCGAGCGTGAGCAGGCCCATCTCCGCGTTCAGCGGCGCGCAGGAGAGGACCTTTGCCGTCAATCTCTTCATGCGCGGATGCCCTCCATGATGTCCTCCCGCATGCGCACGGCCTCGTTATAGGCGGCCTGCGCAAAGTCCACGCCCGGCTGCTTGCGCCAGGCGGTCAGGATCGAGCGGGAGGCGTTGACCACCGCGCCGCGCCCCTGCGCGTCGAAGCAGCCGCGCAGGTCCTTGCCGGTGGCGCCCTGCGCGCCGTAGCCGGGCACGAGGAAGAAGGTGTGGGGTAGGCGCCGGCGCAGGGACGCGCCCTGCTCCGGATACGTCGCGCCCACCACCGCGCCGATGGAGGAATAGCCGTTTTCGCCGATGGAGTCCTTGCCCCACTCGGAGACGAGGTCGCCCATGACCTCATAGACCGTGCGCTCGCCGATCTTCAGGTCCTGCAGCTGCACGCCGGAGGGATTGGAGGTCTTGACCAGCGCAAAGATCCCGCCGCCGCGCACGGCGGAGGCCTTTACGAAGGGCTCCACGCCGTCCCAGCCGAGGTAGGCGTTGACGGTGACAAAGTCCGCGGGGAAGGCGCTGTCCGCCGTTTCGCCCAAAGGCGTCTCCCCGAGGAAGGCGTTGGCGTAGGCCCCGGCGGTGGAGCCGATGTCATTGCGCTTGGCGTCGGCGATGACGACCATGCCCTTTTCCTTGGCGTAGGCGAGCGTCTCGCGGAAGGCCTGCATGCCGGGCACGCCGTACATCTCGTAATAGGCGATCTGCACCTTGGCGCAGGGGACCACGCCGCACAGCGCGTCGACGATGGCCTTGTTGTAGCGAAGGATGGCGTCCGCGGCGTCGGCAAAGCTCTGCACGCGGCCGGCAAACCCTTCCGGCAGGTGCGCAAGCTGCGTGTCCAGGCCCACGGCCGTGGGGTTGCCCAGGCGCTCGATCCCCTCGATCAGCGCGTCGATGGCGAGTTTCATGCTCTGCTCCTCCTTACTTTTCGTCCTGCCCGTCGCGGTAGATGCACTTGCCGCCGACGAACGTGGCCTTGACGCGGCCGTGTACCATGGTGCCGTGGAAGGGGGTGTTCTTGCCCTTGGAGAGGAACTTGTTCTTGTCGATGCACCACTCCTCGTTGGGGTCGGCGAGCAGGAAGTCGGCGTCCCTGCCGGGGGCGATCTCGCCGCAGTTCTTCTTGAGGATCCTGGCCGGGTTGGTGCTCACGAGCTTGACGTAGTCCTCCAGCGGCATGTGGTGGCCGTGGACCAGCGTCTCCATGCCAAGGGCAAAGGCCGTCTCAAAGCCGGAGATGCCGGAGAGGGCGAGGTTGTACTCGACCTCCTTCTCGTCGCGGTGGTGCGGGGCGTGGTCGGTGGCGATGGCGTCGATCGTGCCGTCGCGCAGGCCCTCGATCAGCGCCTCCTGGTCCTCCTCCAGGCGCAGGGGCGGGTTGACCTTGGTCACGGCGTTGTAGGAGCCGACCATGTCGTCGGTGCCGGCCAGATAGTGGGGCGCGGTCTCGGCGGTGATCTTAACGCCGCGGGCCTTGGCCTCCCGGATGATGCGCACGCCGCCGGCGGTGGAGACGTGGCAGATGTGGATGGGCAGGTCCAGCGTCTCGGCAAGGATCGCGTCGCGGGCGATCTGCACCTCCTCGGCGGCGCGGGTGATGCCGCGCAGGCCGAAGAGCGTGGAGTTGTAGCCCTCGTTCATCACGCCCTTGTTGACCAGGTGGATGTCCTCGCAGTGGTCGAACACCGTCATGCCAAAGGCCGCGCCGTACTCCATGGCCCGGCGCATGAGCTGGGCGTTCATCACGGGCTTGCCGTCGTCGGAGATGGCGACGATGCCGGCGCGGGCCATCTCGCCGATCTCGGCCATGTTCTCGCCTTTGAGGCCCTTGGACACCGCGCCGATGGGGTAGACGTGTACGCCGCTGCCCTCGGTCTCGGCCTTGTGGATGATATAGGAAGTGACGACCGCGTTGTCGTTGACAGGCTCGGTATTGGCCATGCAGCAGACGGAGGTAAAGCCGCCGGCGGCCGCGGCGCGCGTGCCGGAGACGATGTCCTCCTTGTACTCCAATCCGGGGTCGCGCAGGTGGCAGTGCAGGTCCACCATGCCGGGCAGGACGTAGAGGCCGTGCGCGTCCACGACTTCGGCGTCGGAGGCGGAGATCCCCGGCGCGACTTCCTCGATGATCCCGTCCGAAATCAGCACGTCACAGGCGCCGCGGCCGGGGACGATCCCATTCTTTACGAGCAGCTTCATGCGTTTTGCACACCCTTTCTGGTCAGCAGGTAGAGCAGCGCCATGCGCACCGCCACGCCGCTTGTGACCTGTTCGTTGATGACGGAGGCGTCGGAGTCCGCCGCGTCGCTGGTGATCTCCACCCCGCGGTTGATGGGGCCGGGGTGCATGATCAGGGCGTCGGGCTTGGCGTACTTCAGGCGCGCCTCGTTGATGCCGAAGAAGTCGGCGTACTCGCGCAGGGAGGGGAAGTTGCCCTCCTCCTGGCGCTCGCGCTGGATGCGCAGGCCCATGACCACGTCCGCGCCCTCGACGGCTTCCTCGACGCGGGTGTAGGTCTTTACGCCCAGCTCCTCCATCTGCGCCGGCATGAGCGTGGGCGGCGCGCAGAGCACGACCTCCGCGCCCATGGTGTGCAGGCCGAAGACGTTGGAGCGCGCCACGCGCGAGTGCAGCACGTCGCCGACGATGGCCACCTTCAGCCCGTCCAGATGCCCCTTGTGGCGCTTGATGGTGAACATATCCAGCAGCGCCTGGGTGGGGTGCTCGTTGATGCCGTCGCCGGCGTTGATGACGGCGGCGTTGACGTGCTGGGCCAGCAGGTGCGGCGCGCCGGACATCGGGTGGCGGATGATGATGACGTCCGTGCCCATGCGGTCGAGCGTGCGCCCGGTGTCCAGCAGCGTCTCGCCCTTCTGCACGGAGGAGGCGGAGGCGGAGATGTTGGCCGCCGCCGCGCCCATGTACTTGCTGGCCAGTTCAAAGCTCATGCGGGTGCGGGTGGAGTTTTCGTAAAAGAGCGTGACGATCGACTTGCCCTGCAGGTGCGCGGTCTTCTTCGTCGGGCTGTCGAGCAGGGGCCGCATGGAGGCGGCGGTGGAGAGGATCATCTCGATCTCTTCCCGCTCCACGTCGCGCAGGGAGAGCAGGTCCTTGTGTTTAAAAGCCATGGTGCATTCTCCTTTTGTTCACGGGGGAAGGGGCAAAGTCAGTTCTTCTCAAAGAGCTCCACGATCTCGCGCCCGTCGGTCTCCGTCAGGTTCACGGCGATGGTCTCCAGGTGCGACGTGGGCACGTTCTTGCCCACGTAGTCGGCGCGTATGGGCAGCTCGCGGTGGCCGCGGTCGATGAGCACGGCCAACTGGATGGTCTTGGGGCGCCCCATGTCCATGATGGCGTCCATGGCGGCGCGGGCGGTGCGGCCGGTGTAGAGCACGTCGTCCACCAGCACCACGTGCTTGCCGTTGACGTCCGCGGGGACGTCCGTGCCCTTGACCTGCGGGTGCTCGTCCAGGAGCGACAGGTCGTCGCGGTAGAAAGTGATGTCCAGCGTGCCCACGGGCAGCTCCACGCCCTCTTCGCGCTGGATGTGCGCGCCGATGCGCTGCGCCAGCGGCACGCCGCGGCGCTGGATGCCGATGAGCATCAGACCCTCGGTGCCCTTGTTGCGCTCGATGACCTCGTGGGCGATGCGCTTTATGGCGCGGCCCATGGCCGTCTCATCCATGATTTCTGCCTTTTTGCGGAATCCCATCGCTGCTCCTCCTCTTTTTTTCCAGAAAAAAACGCCCTGAAGGCTGCATTCCTTCAAGGCGCGTGAAACGCTTGCACACGACGATACGACGCACCTTGCCGTCCTCTCGGGAACGATTTAAAGGAACGCTTCTTATCCGTCTCCCACTATAGCACAAAAAGCGCCCCCTGTCTACAAAGGCGGGGGCGCGTATGCGTTAAGTTTTGCGCGCGCGCTCTCTTTCCAGCACACGCAGGAAGTCCTCTGGCGGCTCAGCAATGAAGTTCATCTCCTGCCCGGTGCGCGGATGGCGGATGTGCAGCTCGCGGGCGTGGAGCATCAGCGGGCAGGGCGCGGCGGCGGACTTGCGAAAGCCGTAGAGCGGATCGCCGCAGACCGGGTGGCCGAGGCTGGCCATGTGCACGCGGATCTGGTGCGTGCGCCCGGTGACCAGGCGGCACTCCACAAGCGTCGTGCGCGGCAGCGACTCGCGCACGCAGAAGTTGGTCAGAGCATCACGCCCGCCGGGGACGACGGCCATCTTCTTGCGGTCGCGGGGGTTCCGGCCGATCGGCGCCTCCACCCGGCCCGACTCCTCGCGAAGGTGCCCCTCCAGCAGGGCCCAGTAGACGCGCCCGGCGCTGTGGACGCGGATCTGCTCGGCCAGGTCCAGGTGGGCGCGGTCGTTCTTGGCCACGACGATAAGGCCGGTGGTGTCCTTGTCCAGGCGGTGTACGATGCCGGGGCGCAGCACGCCGCCGATGCCGGACAGGTCGTCGCAGGCGTAGAGCAGGGCGTTGACCAGCGTGTCCTGCGCGTGGCCGGCGGCCGGGTGCGTGACGAGGTCGCGCGGCTTGTTGACCACGACGATGTCCGCGTCCTCGTAGACGATGGGGATGTCCATCTCCACCGGCAGCGCGGTCAAGGGTTCGGGGTCGGGGATGGTCAGGGCGATGGCGTCGCCCGCGCTCACGGCCTGCCCGGCTTTTTTCGGCGGCGCGCCGTTGACCGCGACGCGGCCTTCCTGCATCAGGTTCTGCACGCGGGAGCGGCTCTCCCCGCTTTCCCGCGCCAAAAAGGCATCCAAGCGGATGCCTTCGTCATCTTTCGTCGCCGTCCAAAGAAAGTTCTTCATGGGCGCGGTCCTTTCTTTCGCTTCTGCCCCAGCGCCTGTCGCCGCGGCGCTTGTCCTTTTCCTCAAAGAAGATCATCCATACTGCCAGTAAGATCACGCCGATGTTGACAAAGCTGTCCGCGACGTTGAATATGGCGAAGTTAATCAGGCAAAAGTCGAACATATCGATCACAAAGCCGAAGACCAGGCGGTCATAGAGGTTGCCCAGCGCGCCGCCCAGGGCCAGGGCCAGGGCCAGACTCGGCCACAGCGGGTAGCGGCGGCGGGAGAAAAAGAGGAAGTACAGCCCGATCAGGCAGATGACCACCGTCAGCCCGACCAGAAGATCCGTGCGCCCCTGCAGCATGCTGAAGGCGGCGCCGCGGTTTTCGGCGTAGGTGAGCTGGAACACGCCGGGGATCAGGGGCAGCACGCCGCCGTGCGCGTCAAGGAGCGGTCCGGCGGCCCAGATCTTCACCACGCGGTCGAGCAAAAAGGCGGCGGCGATCACCGCGATGTAGAGCAGCGGCATTCAGTTCTCCTCCTGCGGGATGGGCACGATGCGGCGCGCGCCGCCGCCAAGGGGCGCGTCCTGCAGCGTCTTGCGCGCTTCGGCGGGGGCGCTGTCAGGCCCCGGGCGCGTGGGGCGGGGCACGGCGGCAAGGCGCTGGGTGGGCTGCAGGTCTTCGGCGCGCTCGCGGCCAAGGCCCGACTCCTCCAGCAGCTGCATCTGGGAATTCAGCAGTATGCGGAAGTTCTGGCGATAGGTGGCGGCCTGCTGGCGCAAAGAGCCCAGCTGGCGGCGGATGGACTCGGCCTCCTCCCGCGCCGCGGAGACGATCTTGTCGGCCTCGGCGTTGGCGCTGGAGAGGATCTCCTCGGCGCGCAGGCCGGCGCTGCGGGTGGTCTCCTCGGCGCTGCGCTGGGCGGTGACGAGCGTGTCGCGCAGCGTCGTCTCCAGGTTCTTCATGTAGGTGAGCTGGTCGGAGGTGGACTTCAGCCTCTCGCGCAGTTCCTTGTTTTCCTTGGTCAGATTGTCGATGAAGGCCGCGAGCTGGTCGAGGTAGGCGTCCACCTCCGCGTCGTTGTAGCCGCGGAGCTTGTAGGAAAACTCTTTTTCGTGGATCTGGTCCGATGTGATCATGCGCGCAGCCTCCCCTTTCCGTCCGTATTCAGGGCTTTAGGAACGTCTCCACCTCGAGGAAGAGCCGGCCCTTGCGGCTCTCTCCCTGCACAGCCCGCACGCGCACGCGGCCCTGCCCGCGGACGGAGAGCACGTCGCCCGGGGCGACCTCGGCGTCGGTGCGGTCCTCCTCCTCCCAGTTGCGCTGCACGCTGCCGCCGCGGATGAGCGCCTGCGCCCGCGCGCGGGAAAGGCGCAGCACCTGCGCGAGCACGGCGTCCAGCCGCAGGGAGGGCACGTTGACCACGGCGGAGGCGCCGCGCTCCGCCTCCGGCAGCGGGCCGTCGTAGAGCGAAACGCGCACGCCGCTTCTGCCCACCTCCTGCAGATTCTGGCAGAGGAAGCGGGCGATGGCGGGCGTCGCGGCGGCGTAGGCCGTCTCGCCTTCCAGGCGGATGTCGCCTATCGTCTCCCGCTCCAGCCCCAGCGCCAGTATCGCGCCCAGCACATCCCGGTGCTGCGGCGCGGCAAAGCGGCCGTCCCAGGCGATGGCGACGACCGACACAGGCGCTTCTTCCGTCGCGCATCCGTCCGGCCACAGGCCGACGAGGGCGCGCTCCGCTTCGGCAAAGCCGCCAAAGGCGGCGCACTCCAGGCCCTCCCGCCGGGCCAGCGCCATCAGGCGCGCGCGGGCGTCCGGCGTCAGAAACGCGGAGAAAGTCGGGCGGAAGATGCGCTGGGCACGCCGGATCAGGTCCGCAAAGCGCGCCGCCTCCAGGGCTCTTTCCGTCTCATTTCGCATTTTTGCTACAGAAGATACACCATGCCATAGGTGACAAGGCGCATCAGGATCATCAGGGCGATGTAGGAAAACAGCGGCGCAAGATCGATGGGCAGCCGCCCGTTGGTCAGCCTGTAGGCCAGGGGGCGGAAGGGCGCGATCAGCGGCTCCGTCACCCGCAGAAGGAAGTTGTACACCGGCATGTCCGGCCGCAGGAACCAGGAGAGTATCGCGCGCAGGACGATGGCCCAGGAACAGAGGTTGAGCACCCAGTACACGCCGCGAAAGACCTGGAAGAGTATGGTGTTGAGCACCGGCTTTCCCGTCCTCCCTCTTGCGCCTTAGTGGTGGCCGTCCTCGAAGATCTTGCTGGTGCGGGCGTCGTCGGCGTAGGTGCCGGCCACTTCCACCGTCTCGGGCGCGAGCAGGTAGGTCTGCGCGGCGGCCTTCTTGATGGTGGCGTTGATGGCGTAGCAGGCGCCGATGAGCGTGTCGATGATGCGCTGCGCCTCGGGCAGGTCCAGCGCCTCGAGATTGATGAGCACGGAGTGGCCCTCGAGCAGATCGTCGATGACGTCCTTGCTGTCCTCGTAGGAGTCGAGCTGGTAGATCATCGTGCGGTGGCGCGCAGCCACGGCCGGGTGGTTGATGATCTTGGAAGAGGAGCCGTAGGTCGTGGTGCCCTGGGTGACGGGCTCGCGGTAGTCCTCCTCATAGCTGCTGCTGTCGTAGCCGTAGTCCGCCGCCGGCTCCTGCCGGGGCGGCTCGTTGTGGGTATAGCCTGTGCTCCTGCCGGTGGAGTAGTTGTCGCGTCTATTGTTCACCACGGGGGCTTCCTCCTCGTCATACACTTCGTCTTCTATCGGCTCCTCAGCCGCGCCAAGGCCGATGAAGTTCATGAACTTCCGGCCAAAACCGGTCTTCTTTGCCAACTGGCTCACTCCTTATATCCCTCCGTCACCGTGTTGTCGTACCCTGCCCGCCGTCCAAACAGGGAGGTTCCCAGGCGGACGAGCGTCGAGCCCTCCTCCAGGGCAATGCAGGCGTCCTGGCTCATCCCCATGGAGAGGATGGTGAACTGCGGATCCTGCGCGGCCAGCTCCTCAAAGAGGGAGCGCGCCTTGCGGAACGTCGCGCGCACGACGCTCTCCTCCGGCGTGTTCTGCGCCATGCACATCAGCCCGCGCACGCGCACATTTTCCATCTGCGCGCACGCCTCGTACAAAGGCAGAAGACCCTCCGGCGCCACGCCGCCTTTTTGCGCCTCGCGCGCGGCGTTGACCTCCAGGAGTATGTCCACGCATTTTCCGTGCTTTTTCGCCTGCTTGTCTATGTCCTGTGCGAGCTCCCGCTTGTCCACGGAGTGTATCAGGACGACATGGTCTATTATATACTTAATCTTATTGCTTTGCAACCTTCCGATTTGGTGAAAACGCAGACTTTGGTTAATTTTCTCGCGCTTTTCCAGCCACTCCTGCACGCGGTTTTCGCCATAATCCGCGATCCCGACGCTGGGCAGGAGGTTGATGACCTCGGCGCTCTGCGTCTTTGTGGCGGCAAGGAGCGTGTACTCCCTGCCTCCGGCGGCGCGGTCCAGCTTCTCGCGCAGCGCCTGCACCCTCTCGCGGAAGGCTTCGATCTCCCTTTCCGTCGCTTCCATGTGACGCGATCCCTCTTTTCCGAAATCTTACTTGCGGATCCTGTCTCCGCGCGTGAGCGCCCCCTCTTCCAGGGGCATGACCAGCGCGTTCTTGGCGTCCTGGCCCACGACGCGCACCGGCACGAAGGTGTTGTCGTCCGCCCGGTACACGCCCTGCTGGGAGTTCTCCGTGTGCAGGGAGCTCAGGGGCACGGTCATGCCCTCGACCCTGCCGCCGATCACGGCGCGAACCTTGCGCGCGTTGATGAGGGGCGAGACGTCCTCGCTCATCTGCAGCACGACGAGCAGGTCGTTGCCCGTGCCGGAGAGCGTGCGCACCGTGGCGGTGTAGGTGATGTCCTCATAGCCCTCAAAGTAGATGGCGCAGGTCTCGCCCTTGCCGATCTTCCAGCGGGAGGCCTGGGTGGTGAAGACCACGTACCAGTCGTTGGGCTGCACCAGGCGGTAGAGATTCTGCCGCGAGCGCAGCTCCTCCGGCACCGCGGGGTTGCTCTCCTGCAAAAGGCCCTTGACGGTGGCGGCGTCCAGCGCGTCGATCGTCTCCAGATTGAGGTACGGCTCCAGTCCGTCGAATGTGAAGCTGACGATGCCGTCCGTCTCGGACCGGTACTGCGTCTTCCAGGCGTCGATCTGGGAGAGGAGCTGGGTGCGGCTGGCGTAGTACTGGGTGAGCGTGCTGTCGGAAGAGGCCTCGGTGGTGGTCTCGATGTAGGCCTGGCGCGCGCTGAGGAGCGCGTTTAACTGCGTCGAGAGCGCGTCCAGCTGCGCGGGATTGTCGCGCATGGCGGCGGAGATGGCCTCCACCTGGGCGCTTATGTCCGCGTCGTACTGCTGGAGCGTGGGGTTTACGATGTCGCCCAGGACCGTCTCCTGCTGGCGGCTGACGATGTCCTGCTCCAAGTCGGCGCGGTCCTGCGCGCGGTCGCCGGAATAGCCGCTGGAATAGACCGCAAGGATCGGCGTGTCCGCCGCCACATAGCTTAAGTCCGGCACCTGGTACTCGATCTGGCCGTAGCCTTCGGCGCGGACGCACTCCTCGTTGCGGGCGATGAGCGCGTCCACGGTGATGACGTCCTCGATCATGCCGTAGGTCACCGTCACGTCCGTCTGCACGAGCGCGTGCACCAGGGTGCGCACGCCATAGACGAGGCCGGTGAGGAGCAGCGCCACCACGAGGAGGAAGACAAAGAAACGCGGCTTTACCACCAGGCGCCGCCTGCGGGGCCGGCGCGGCGGGCGCACGGGGGCGGGCTGCTGCTCCCGGGGCAGGTGCGCGCGCGGGCGCGAGCCGTCCCGGTATCCCGATCCGCCGTTGTACTGCATAGCTTCCCCTCCCCGTGTTGCCTCCCTGCGTATTGGAAAAAAGGTCGTTTTTTCTGCGTCTTACGCTTCGCGCAGCGCCTCGCGGAAGCGCGCCAGCATGCGCCGCTCCACGCGCGAGACGTACATCTGGGACACGCCCATCTCCCGGGCGATGTCGCGCTGCGTGCGCTCTTCCACATAGCGCATGCGAAGGATCTTCTTCTCCGCCTCGGAGAGCTTGTCGATCACCTTGTCCAAAAGATCTCGCAGGGCGATGTTCTCAAACTCCGCCTCTTCCACGCCGAGCATTTCGCTCAGCTCCGTGTCCTCCTCCTCGCCCACGTGCGCGTCCAGCGAGGTCATGGAAAGGCTCTGCATGGCCTCCGCCGCCTCCAGCACGTCGGCCTCGGAATAGCCGCACTTCTCCGCGATCTCCCGCGGCGTGGGAGCGCGCATCAGCTCCTGCGTCAGAGCCTCGCGCGCCAGCGTGATCTTCTGCACCCTCTCGCCTATGGTGCGCGGCATGCGTATGATGCGCGAGCGGTCGCGGAAGTAGTTCTTCACCACGCCCGTGATCGAGGGCACGGCAAAGGTGGAGAACTTCAGTCCCTTGTCGCAGGAGAAGCGCTCCAGCGCCCCGATCAGCGCCATGGCCGCGATCTGCCGCAGGTCGTCGTACTCCACGCCGCGGCCGGCGTACTTGCGCGCCACCATGTCGGCCAGATACATGTATTCCGTCACGAGCTCGTTGCGAAGGTCTCTATCGCGCGTCCTGCAATAGTCCGCGAGCAGCTTTTCTCTTTCTGCCTGCTCCATTTCGGCCCCTCACCCCCCTTTGCCGCCCCGCCCTTCAGCGGCGCAGTTCGATGCCGCAGATGCGCGGCCCGTCCATGTCCACGCGCACGTGCGGGATCATGGTGGAAAGCACCGCGCGACAGAGCGCCAGGTCCGGTTCGCGGCCGCCGGTCTCCGTCCACGCGCCAAGGGCGCGTATGTCCACGGCAAAGTCCTTTCCGGGGGCAAAGCGGATGGCCAGCCATTCGGGGGTGAATTTCTGCATCGTCATGGCGTAGCAGGCCTCATAGACCGCGGTCTTTACGTCTTCCATCGTCTCCAGATCCAGCTCCGAGCGCGCGGCCACGCCCGCGGCCGTGAGGCGGACGACCATCAGCGCGCCTTCGTTCGCGGGCACGGTGAGCGTGATGCAGTCAACCATAAGCCATCCTCCAAGCAGTGCGAAAGATCTTCATTCCCGTCCATTATATCACAAAGCGGAACGCCTGAAAAGACGTAAAAACTGCGCGCGCTACACGCTGCCGCCGCGCAGCAGGCGCAAAGCGGCGCGCGCCGGAAAGTCCCCAGCGCGCTTTAGGCGCGCAAGCAGGAACGCCTCGCCTGCCTGGCGCGTCATGCGCGTATGCAGCGCCGCAGAAAAGCGCTCCTCCAGCAGCGCGTAGTCGTTGCCCGGCCAGCCGTAGGGCGCGCCGCTGCGGTCGATCTTATGCGACTGCCCGCAGACGCACAGCAGGAACAGCCCCTGCAATTCGCCAAGCGCCGCCTCAAAGCCCCGCTTGTCGCGGGAAAAGCCGGCGGCGGCTTTAAGATGCGGCGCGTCCCAGCGCGGCCGCTGCACAAAGCAGTCGTAGACGCGCTTGGCCCCGCGCGAGAGCAGCCCCTCTTCGTAGAGCGCTTCCGCGGAGCGGTTCTCCCTGCGCAGCGCCGCGAAGGCGGGCAGGCAGTCCCGCGCCACAAAGCCGCCGCGGCCGAGGAAGAACTTGCCGTAGGCCTGCTCGCCCTTTTCCGCCAGGCGGGCGCGCCAGAGCCAGGGGTCGTCCGCGCGCCCCGTGTGCCAGACGTTGTCCGTGCGCCCCTCCAGCGTAAAGAGCAGGTCCTTTTCCGCTCCGCCAAAGGGCAGAAAGCCGAGCGCCTCCACCGCGCGCTCCAGGTCCTCGAATGTGCGGATCGTCTCCATTTTGTCTTTCCTCACTTGCGCAGAAGCGCGCGCATATCCTCCGGCAGCGGGGCGCAGAAGCGCAGCTCCTCCCCGCTCATGGGGTGGACGAAATGCAGCTTCCAGGCGTGCAGCGCCGGGCGGGCGATGCGCTCCGGCTCCTCCTTCCCGTAGAGGAAGTCCCCGATCAGCGGGTGCCCCAGATGCGAAAGGTGCACGCGGATCTGATGGGTGCGGCCCGTCTCCAACACGAGTTCAACGAGGGAGACGCCGCCTCTGTTCGTCAAAACGCGAAAATGGGTCACGGCCCGCTGCCCGGCGGGGTCCACGCAGCGCCGGATCGCGGAGCCGGGCGCGCGGGCGATGGGCAGGTCGATCGTGCCCGCCCGCTGTTCCCACGGCCCTTCCGTCACCGCAAGATAGGCGCGGAAAAAGTCCGGCGTGTGCAGCGCGCGGGAGAGGCGCGCGTGCACGTGGGGATCTCGCGCCGCCGCCATCAGGCCGGAGGTGCCGGCGTCCAGGCGGTTGACCGGGCGGAAGGCCTCGCCGTAGCGCGCCACCGCGCGGTTGGCCAGCGTGTCGCGCGCATGGCCCGGGCTCGGGTGCACGGGCAGGCCGGCGGGCTTGTTCAGCACCAGCAGGTACTTGTCCTCGTAGACCACGTCCAGCGCCCCCGGCACGGGCTCGACCTCCGTGAGCGCCGCCGGGTCCTCCAGGGCGATGGACAGCTCCTCCCCGGCGCGCACGCGCTCGACCACCGTGACGCCGCGCCCGCCGAGCAATATGCCGTCCGGCAGGCGCTTGGCCTTTTTCAGGCGCGTGGAGGAGAGCTGCAGCAGGCCGCGCGCCACCTCCTTGACCGTGGCGCCGTCCCAATGTTCCGGCACCACGACGGCAATGCGCTTGCCCGCCATCGCTCTCCCCCATTTCGTCGTATGTTTTTACAGCAGCGCCCGCAGGCGCGCCATGACCGTTTCGTCCGGCGGGGCGACCCCCTCCAGCGCGTAGGGCAGGCCGAGCGCCTTCCACTTGTGCACGCCCAGCGTGTGGTAGGGCAATAGCTCCAGCCGCTCGAGATTCAGGCCGCGGATCTTTTCCTTTAGGGCCCGCACCTGCCCTTCGTCCTGCGTGTAGCCCTCCACGATCACCTGGCGCACCCAGGTCGGCTTTTGCGCCGCGCGCAGGTGGGCAAGGGCCTGCTCCAGCGTCCCGATGTCCCCGCCCGTCAGGCGGCGAAAGCCCGCCGGGTCGCTGTGCTTTACGTCCAGTATCACCAGGTCCGCCGCGTCAAAGAGGCGCGCGGAGGCCTCGTTCCAGAGCCCCGCGCCCGTGTCCAGCGCGCAGTGTATGCCTTCTTCATGCAGCGCCCGCACGCACTTTAAGACGAAGTCCGCCTGCAAAAGCGGTTCCCCGCCGCTGAATGTGACGCCGCCCGTCTTGCCGAAAAAGCGCTTGTACCTTGCGGCGCGCGCGGCGATGTCCGCCTCGGAGAGCTCCTGCCCGCCGCCCGCGCACCAGGTGTCCGGGTTGTGGCAGTAGCGGCAGCGCAGGGGGCAGCCCTGCAGGAAGACCACCATGCGCAGACCCGGCCCGTCCAGCGCGCCCAGCGTCTCGATGGAATGCACGCGCCCCATCTTACATCGCCTCGTGGAAGGTGCGGGAGAGCACCTCCAGCTGCTGCGCGCGGGAGAGGCGCACGAAGTTCACCGCGTAGCCGGAGACGCGGATGGTGAGCTTGGGGTAGTTCTCCGGGTGGTCCATGGCATCCAGCAGCGTCTCGCGGTTGAGGACGTTGACGTTGAGGTGGTGCGCGGCGTGCGTCTCGTCCAGGGCAAAGTAGCCGGAGAGGAGGGCGACGAGGTTGTCCACGCGCTCCCGCTCGCTTCCGCCCAAAGTGCCGGGGGTGATGGTGAAGGTGTTGGAGATGCCGTCGCGGCAGTCGTCGTAAGAGAGCTTGGAGACGGAGTTGAGCGAGGCCAGGGCGCCGTTTTTCTCGCGGCCGTGCATGGGGTTGGCGCCGGGGGCGAAGGGCGCGCCGGCTCTGCGGCCGTCCGGGGTGTTGCCGGTCTTCTTGCCGTAGACCACGTTGGAGGTGATGGTCAAGATCGAGAGCGTGTGCTCGGCGTTGCGGTAGGTCTTGTGCTTGCGCAGTTCCGTGATGAAGTCGTGGCACAGGGCCTTGGCGATGTCGTCGGCGCGGTCGTCGTCGTTGCCGTAGCAGGGGAACTCGCCCTCCACGGTGAAGTCCGTCACCAGGCCGCGCTCGTCGAAGATGGGCGTCACGCGCGCGTAGCGGATCGCCGACAGGGAGTCCGCCGTCACCGACAGCCCCGCCATGCCAAAGGACATGTAGCGGTGCACGTCCGTGTCGTGCAGCGCCATCTGGATCTTCTCGTAGGCGTACTTGTCGTGCATATAGTGGATGACGTTCATGGTGTTGACGTACAGGTCGGCGATCCAGGCCATGTAGCGGTCAAAGCGCGCCTTGACCTCGGCATACTCCAGCGGCCCCGGCCCGATGACCGGCTCCTCGGGGCCGACCTGGTCGCCGCTCTTTTCGTCGCGGCCGCCGTTGAGCGCCAGCAGCAGGAGCTTGGCAAAATTGCAGCGCGCGCCGAAGAACTGCATCTCCTTGCCGATGCGCGCGGCGGAGACGCAGCAGGCGATGGCGTAGTCGTCGCCAAAGCGCGGGCGCATCAGGTCGTCGTTCTCGTACTGTATGCTGTCGGTGTCGATGGAGACCTTGGCGCAGAAGCGCTGGAAGTTCTCCGGCAGGTCCTTGCTCCAGAGCACCGTCAGGTTCGGCTCCGGCGCGGGCAGGAGCGTGTAGAGCGTGTTGAGCACGCGGTAGCTGTTCTTGGTGACGAGTGTCCGCCCGTCCTCGCCCATGCCGCCGACGGACTCGGTCACCCAGTTGGGGTCGCCGGCGAAGAGCTCGTTGTACTCCGGCGTGCGCAGCTGGCGCGACATGCGCAGTTTCAGCACGAACTGGTCCATCAGCTCCTGGGCCTGCTCCTCGGTGAGGACCCCCGCGCGCAGGTCGCGCTCGATGTAGATGTCCAGGAACGTGCTCGTGCGGCCCAGGGACATGGCCGCGCCGTTCTGCTCCTTGATGGCGGCAAGGTAGGCAAAGTAGGTCCACTGTATGGCCTCGCGGGCGTTTGCCGCCGGACAGGAGATGTCGCAGCCGTACATCTCCGCCATCTTCTTTAAGCGGCCGAGGAAGTCGATCTGGCGGTTGACCTCCTCCATGAGGCGGATGTTCTCATCTTCCATCGGCCGGCGGCCCAGGCCGGCAAAGTCCTTCTGCTTTTCCGCGATGAGCCGGTCCACGCCGTAGAGCGCGACGCGGCGGTAGTCGCCGATGATGCGGCCGCGGCCGTAGGCGTCGGGAAGGCCGGTGATGATGCCGGTGTGGCGGGCCTTGCGCATCTGCTCGGTGTAGACGCGAAAGACGCCGTCGTTGTGCGTGGTGCGGTACTTGAACTCTTCCTTGACGGTGTCGGAGAGCTCGTAGCCGTAGGCGCGGCAGGCGGAGAGCACCATGCGCATGCCGCCGAAGGGGTTGACCGAGCGGCAGAGCGGCTTTTCCGTCTGCAGGCCGACGATGAGCTCGTTGTCCTTGTCCAGGTACCCGGGGCCGTAGTTGAGGAGCGAGGAGACGTGCTCGACGTCTATGTCCAGCACGCCGCCCTTTTCCAGCTCCTCCTTGCGCAGCGCAAGGTACTTTTCGTTGAGCGCCTTTGTGCGGGCGGTGGCGCCGCAGAGGAAGTCCGCGCCGCCCTCGTAAGGCGTGTAGTTGCGCTGGATGAAGTCGCGCACGTCGATCGTCTCCGTCCATGCGCCGCCGACAAAACCGTTCCACCGATGATCCATGTTCACAACCTCCTCGTTTCACGCGTCCGGACGCCCAAAAAACAACGCGGCCGCCCGGGACAACTCTCTGCCCAGGCGGCCGGCGAAAAAACGGGTCCTTCTTCCCAAGTCCACCGTGGTGCCCCACGTTTCAACCGCCAGTCCTTGGGAAGTCTTTACACGCTCCATGGTAGCGGCTTTTCCCGCTTTCGTCAAGCGGGGCTCTGTTAATTTTCCTCCGGCTCCTCGGGAAAGCCGTTTTCGTCACGCAGCGCGCGCAGGTCTTCGGCGCATCTCCAGGCGGCGTCGTCCTGCCCAAAATAGGCGCGCTCCTGCGGCAGGAGAGACATGGCGCGCTCGTACTCGCGCGCGGAGAAAGCGGGGTTCTGCATCTCGTCGCCGTAGCGGTCGGACAGGGGGAATTCGTTTGACATGGCGTATGTCCCCTCCTTTCCGCCCTAGTGTGCGCCGGGCCAGGGAGAATTATAGATCTTTCGGGGAAACAAAACGCCGCGCCGTCCCCGAAAGCGAGGGGGACGGCGCGGCGCGGAAGCGGGCGGCCCGATGCGGGCGCTCCGCTTTATTTGTTGACCGCGTCCTTGAGCTGCTTGCCGGACTTGAAGACCGGGCTCTTGCTGGCGGGGATCTGCATCGGCTCCTTGGTAGAGGGGTTGATGCCCTGATGCGCCGCGCGCTCCTTCACCTCGAAGGTGCCAAAGCCCACGAGGGAAACCTTCTCGCCGGAAGCGAGCGTCTCGGTGATGCTCTCGAGAACGGACGCGACGACCTTGTCGGCGTCCTTGCGGGTCAGGCCGGTCTTCTGGGCCACGGCGGTGATAAGCTCAGCTTTATTCATGGGGTAAGCCTCCTGAAGAATTTGGATGGTTGGCGGGGCCTTCTGCGGCTCCGCCCTTCTCTTCTTTTTTCGCCGCGGTTTTCCCTGTATCCTGCCGCGGCAGTATTAATTTTCCTTAAAGAAACGGCGAATTCTGCGTCTTTTCCCGCTCGCGCGCCTTGGCCTCGTCCCAGAGGCGGTCCATCTCCGCCAGCGTCATGTCCGTCAGCTTCCGCCCCTGCGCCGCCGCGCCCGCCTCCACAGAGGCAAAGCGGCGGATGAACTTCTCCGTCGCCGCGCTCAAAACCAGCTCCGGCGGCGCCTTTTTCATGCGGCAGACGTTGACCACGGCAAAGAGCAGGTCTCCCAGCTCTCCCGGCAGCGCTTCGGGGTCGGAGAAGGCCTCCCGCACTTCTTCCGTCTCCTCGCGCACCTTTTGCAGCGCGTCCAGGGGATCGTCCCAGTCAAAGCCCACGTCGCGGGCCTTCTTCTGCACCTTGGCGGCGCGGACCAGGGCGGGCAGGGCGCGCGGCACGTCCCGCATGACGGAGACCTGCGTCTGCAATCCCTTTTCGCCCTTCTTGATCTCCTCCCAGCGGCGCAGCACCTCCTCGGAATTCTCCGCCCGCGCCTGGCCAAAGACGTGCGGGTGGCGGCGGATCATCTTTTCGCAGATGGCGGACGTGACGTCCGCGGCGCTGAACTCGCCGTGCTCGCGCCCGATCTCGGCCTGCATGGCGATGTGCAGCAAAAGGTCGCCCAGCTCGTCCGCAAGGCGCTCCGCTTCCCCGCTGTCTACGGCGTCCAGCACCTCGTACGCCTCCTCCAGCAGGTCCTGCTTCAGGCTCTCGTGCGTCTGCTCCCGGTCCCAGGGGCAGCCGCCCGGCGCGCGCAGGCGCCGCACGATCTCCAATAGGTGGGCAAAGTCGAAGCGCTCCGCCTGCGTGAGCGGCAGCGGCGGCACGACCAGCGTGCAGAGGTGGTCGTAGCGCTTCTGCCGATCCAGCGCCTCCAGCGCGATGGTCTTGCCGTTCCAACAGACTTGGAACTCCGCCGGATAGTGCTCCAGCAGCGTCAGCTTCGCCTCCGAGGCGGCGACGCGGTCGGCAAACTCGCAGACGAGGAGCGGCCGGCGCACGTCGATCTGCGCGTCCGGCACGTCTATGCCGGAGAGCACGCAGGCGTCCGCCAGGCCGCCCGCCTCCCCGGCCGCCCGCTCGTACAGCCCTACGCCCGGCAGGAAGCGCATCGGCACGCCCGCCTCCTGCGCCGCCGCGCGCACGGCGCAGACGCTCTCGTCCAGGAGCCCGCCGCCGCCCGGCACGGCGTAGACCGCGTCGCCGCCCTCCGCCGCCGCCAGCACCGCCGCCGCCAGCGCGGCGTTGACCTCGTCAAAGTCCTCCGTCTCCTCGTAGAGCGCGTCCAGCGCTTCAAAGGACGCGCCGCGCGCCCGCAGCCAGTCCGCCGCCGGCACGCGCGCCGTGCGCAGCAGCACGCGCGCGCCGCTCGTCAGCGCCTGCGCGGCGTCCAGCGTCAGGTCTCCCGCCGCAATGCCCAGCCCGACAATCGTTATCATGCTTTCTTTCCTCCCAATCGATGCGCCAATGCCTGCAGCTTGCGGCCGCCGGGGATCATGGACAGCTCCTCCGGCGTCAGCGCCCGCAGCAGCAGCGCCAGCAGCGCGTAGACCGCCACGCCCACGCACACCGCGCCCAGCGTCTCCGTCGTGTTGCCAAGACGCGGGCCGGCGAGCTTCACAAAGGCGAACACCGCCGCGCCCATGCCGCCCGCGGCCAGTGCCGGGCGCAGCACCGCGCTGGTAAAGCGCAGGCGCGCGCCGGACAGGCGCAGCACCATGTAGACATTGCCCACCGCCGCAACGCCGTAGCAGATCACGGACGCCCAGGCCGCGCCAAGGACGTTCACCTCCGGTATGCCGATGAGCAGAATGTTCAGCAGAATTTTGCAGACGATGCCCACGGCCAGCGTCTTGACCGGGTACCCCGGCTTGCCAAGGCCCTGCAGTATGCCGGTCGTGGTCTGCACCACGGCGATGAAGAGCACCGCCGCCGCCATGACGGTGAGCAGCTCACCGCCCACCTGCAGGCAGTTCTCCGGCTCCGAGGCGTAGAGCAGGCGCAGGATCTGGTGCGCCAGCATCCCCATGCCCACCGCCGCGGCCGAGCCGATCATGAAGGCGAGCTTCAGGCTCGTGCCCACCGTGCGGCGCAGGACCGTCTCGTCCCCGCGCCGCTGCGCCGCCGACACCGCCGGCACCAGCGACATGGAGAAGGAGAGCGTGATCACCGCCGGCATGTTGACCATGGTGTTGACCATGCCGGTGAGCACGCCGTACATTTCCCGGGCGTCGGAGAGGGCGTAGCCGATGGCGGTGAGGCGGTTGGTGACAAGGGAGGCGTCCACAAGGTTTACGATCGGCATCATCGAGGCGCCGATCGTGACCGGTATGGCGATGGAGAACAGCCGCTTGTAGAAGGCGCGCCCAAGGGGCGCGGGGGCGGCGGCAGGCGCCGCGGTCTGCGCGTGCTCCGGGCCGAGCAGATAGCGCAGCATGAGGAAGAGCAGCGCCAGGAGCTCCGCGATCGTGACGCCCAGGATCGCCGCCACCGCGCCCCAGATAAGCCCCTGCGGCGCCATGAGCTTGACCAGAACGAAGCCGAAGGCGACCTTGCCCACCACCTCGATCATCTGCGAGACGGCGGTGGGGGTCATGTTCTGCGCGCCCTGGAAGTAGCCGCGGTAGCTGGACAGCAGGCAGACGAAGAAGATCGAGGGCGCCAGCGCCACAAAGCCGGGGGCGGAGAGCGGGTCGCCCATGAGAGCGGCCAAGGGCTCTGCCAGCGCCGCCATAAGGCCGGTGCAGACAAGGCCCGTGCACAGCAGTATGCGCCGCGTCTTCTTCAGGATCTGCCGCGCGCCGAGGCGGTCGCCGCTGACCAGGCGCTCGCTCACCAGCTTGGATATGGCCGTGGGCAGGCCCGCCGAGGACACGACCAGGAGGAAGTTATACACCGAATAGGGCGTGCCGTACAGGCCCATGCCCTCGGACGTGATCAGCCCCGTCAGCCAGACGCGGTAGAACATGCCGATGACTTTGCCGATCAGCCCGGCCGCGGCCAGCACCGCCGCTCCGCCCACAAAGGATTTTTTGCCGTTGCTCATGAAAAAGAGATCCCATCCTTGCCCAAGTTTTTCCTGAAAGAAAAGATACACCAAAGCCCCGCGCTTGTCAACAAAGCCGCCTCAGACTGTGCGCTCCCCGGCGTAGATGCGCGCCAGCTCTTCGCTCGTTCCGCCCGTCTCGTCCTTGAGGAAGAGCGGCGGCAGCACCTCGCAGCCCTCGCCGGCCTGCTTTACCGCCTCGCACAGCGCCAGCAGCGCCCGCTTCCCCGGCGCGGTGTACACAAGGCGCAGGCGCTTCAGCGGCGCGCCCTGCTCGTGCAGGAGCCGGGCGATCTCCGGCAGGCGGTCCGCCTGGTGGATGAGGAAGAAGCGCCCGCCGTTCTTGAGCAGCAGCGCGGCGCTGCGCACGACCGTCTGCAGGTCCGTTGCGATCTCGTGCCGGGCCAGGGCAAGTTCCTGGCTGGGGTTGTGCAGCACGCCGCCGCGCCTGCCGTAGGGCGGGTTGCAGAGCACGGCGTCGAACGCGCCGCGCCCCAGGCGCTCCGGCGCGTCCTTTAGGTCCATCTCGTGCACGCGCACGCGGTCGGAGAGGCCGTTGAGCGCCACGGAGCGCCGCGCCATGTCCGCGCACGGCCCCTGCAGCTCCACCGCCTCAAAGCGCAGGTCCTTGCCGCGGGCGCAGAGCAGTATGGGCAATATCCCCGTGCCCGTGCCAAGGTCCACGGCGTAGGCGCGCCGCGGCAGGCGGGCGAAGTTTTGCAGCAGCACCGCGTCCGTGCCGAAGCGAAAGCGCCCCGGGTGCTGGATGATGCGATAGCCCGCCACCTGCAGGTCGTCGATCCGCTCGCCCTCGCGCAGCGCAATATCCGGCATTTCTCTTCCCTCCGTCTGAAATTCCATGCGCAGGAAGGAACCGCCGCGGAGCGCAGATCCCGCGGCGGTTCCCCTCTTGCCTCAGTCGTCAAAATCCAGGTAGTCGTTCTTCATGTAGCCTTCCTTGCCGGAGATGTCCACCCGGCTCCAGGAAGAGCCGCGCTCCAGCACCGTCACCCGCGTGCCCTTGGGATAGGTGCCGAGCTTTTCCCCGCTGGTCGAGCCCTTGGAGCGCAGGTTCACGGCCGTGGTGGTCGTTGCGGTCTGGCGCTCGCCGTCGGAATCGGAGGAGGACGAGCCGTCCGCCACCAGCTGCACATAGGTCTTCATCACATAGCCGTAGCCGTTGCCGTACTCGATGCGGTACCAGTCGCCGTTCTGCGCCACGACGTTCACCGCCGCGCCGTTGCTCAGCGAGCCGATCTTGCTGTAGTTCGTGCCGGCGCCGGAGCGGACGTTGACGGTGGAGTCCTCGTGCGCAAGGCGGATCTTGGCCGGGAAGAGCTGCGAAGAGCCGCCCTCGTCCTCGCCCTGCGCGCTGTCAAACGTGACGTAGGTCTTCATCACATAGCCGGAATAGCCGCCGACCTCGATGGCGTACCAGTCGCCGCTCTCGCCCGTGACCGTGACGCTCTGCCCGTGCCGCAGGGAGGCCAGGACTTCGGTGCTGGTGCTGGGGCCCTGGCGCAGATTGAGGTTGGAGGAGGAAGAGGAGAGGCGGATCGTGCCCTGGCGCGTCTGTGTCCCCTCCGGCTCCTCGCTCTCCTCCGGCTCTTCGTCCTCGGTCTTTGTCTGCAGGGCGGAGGACCGCACATAGCCCGTCTCGCCGTTCTCGGCGCGCACCAGGCAGTAGGCGCCGTCCTGCTCCAGGATCTCCACCACGTCGCCGCGGGTGAGGTAGGAGTAGATCACGCTGCCGCTGGGGTCGCCCATGAGCGCCGTGCCGGACTCGGAGACGATGGCCTCGCCCTCCTCCAGGTCCGCGCCCGAGTCATGCGTGGGCGCAGGCGTCGGCGTGGAAGTCTCCACCGTGTCCGTTATGCGCACATAGGAGGCGGAGACGTAGGCCGTGCCGCCGCCGTAGACGATCTTGTAGAAGTCTCCGTTTTGGGCGATGATCTCCACGCTATCGCCTTTTTTCACCGAGCCAAGGACGTCGGCGGAGGTGGAGGCGCCGGAGCGCACGTTGACGCTGGATCCGGTGATCTCGCCATAGGCCGTGACCGCGTTGGGGTCGGGCGTGGGCGTGGGTTCCGGCGTCGGCGTTGCCACAGAGCCGGTCACGCGCACATAGGAGGCGGAGACGTAGGCCGTGCCGCCGCCGTAGACGATCTTATAAAAGCCGTTGTTCTGGGAGAGGATCTCCACGCTCTCGCCTTTTTTCACCGAGCCAAGGACGCTGGCGGAGGTGGAGGGGCCGGAGCGCACGTTGACGCTGCCGCCCGTGATCTCGCCCGTGGCCACGACGTCCTCGCTCGGCGCGGGGGTGGGCGTAGAGGTGGACGCGCCGCCGTCGTCCAGGCGGGTCAGGTACTGCGCCGAGCAGTAGCCCTCCGTGCCGCCGGGCGTGCGCACGCGCACCCACTCGCCGCCGTCGGAGAGCACCTCGACGATGGTGCCGTGGGACATGTAGCTGAGCACCTTGCCGGAGGAAGAGCCCTCCTGGCGCAGCTTCAGCGTCGAGGAGGCGGAAGAGAGCGTCACCTGCGCGCGGTAGAGGCTCGTGCCGCCGTCCGGCGACTCCGTCTCCCAGATGCCGCCGTTGTAGCCGGAAAGCTCGACGTAATCGGCGCTGATATAGCCGATGGAGCCGTTGTAGACGATGCACAGCCAGCCGCCCAGATCCGCGTAGACGTTGACCACCGCGCCGCGGGACAGGGATCCGAGCTTGGAGGCCGAGGTCGAGGCGTCGGCGCGCACGGTGAGGCTGGAAGCCGTGACCGTGCCGGTGGCAATGGGCGTGTCGCTGATGGGCACGTTGGTGGTGAGCTCTTCGCGGGTGAAGTCGAGCTTGGGCAGCTCCACGTCGTCAAAGTAGAAGTGGATGATGTCCTGGTAGTCGTAGCCCTCGTTGGCCATCTGCTGCGCGCCGCGCTGGGACATGCCCACGCCGTGGCCGTAGCGGGCCAGCGTCAGGTAGTAGTAGCCGTTGTCCTCCTCAAGGGAGAAGAAGCGCAGGTCGGAGTCGGCGCTAAAGAGGATCCATTTAAGTTCACTATGCAGATCGATGCGTATGTCCACGGTCTCCGTGGGGCCGTCGCTGTAGCCGTGGTCCGTTGGGTCGTAGACGTTGGTGTCGTCGCCGCTCCAGCCGGTCTCGCGCACCGTGACGGTCATGTTCATCGTCTGGTAGTTGCGGCTGATGCCGCGGGAGCGCTCGTCCGTCTCCACCGGGTCGCTCAGCCACACCGCCTGTATGCCGGCGATGTTGGGGTAGTAGCCCAGCTCCTGCTGCACCTTGTCCTGGATGAGGACGTAGAAGGAGGTGTCCAGCGAGTCGGGGTTGGTGGTGAATGTGTAGGTCACCGAGCGCGAGGAGGGGTTGCGCACGTCGTAGGGGTCATCCTTCATGACGTAGCACTTCTCCGACGAGGAGGAGGACCAGGCGTTGCCCGGCAGCTCCACCTGGCCGCCGTTGGAGGCGCCGAAATAGGCGTTGACGTACTTGGAGCCGTATTTGAGCAGTATGCCCGCCGTCTCGTCCACGGCGCGGATGATGTTGGTATTGGCGGAATTGTAGCCCTTGTAGACCTGGTCGCTGGAGGTGTCGCCGATCTCGTAGTTCGGCTCGTTCGTCAGCATGCGGTTGTAGACGTAGGAGCGGGCGATGATGGCCTGGGCCTTGAGCGTCTCAAGGGGGAAGGTGTTGGACAATTCGCCTGCCAGAACGCCGTAGAGATAGTCCTCGATGTAGACGTAGTTGATCAGGCGCAGCGCCCCGTTGTAGACCTCAAAGAGCATATCGCCCCGGTAGGAGCGGTTGCCGTAGCGGTTGTTGTACAGGGAGATGGTGCCGATCGTGCCGTCGTCGTTCTTGTGCTGCTTGATGGTGAACTTTTCTCCCAGGGCCACCTGGCCGTCCAGGCCGGAGCCGGAGAGCATGAGCGTGCCGCCGACGTTCTCGATGTAGTAGGTGCCGCGGGTGGAGAGGGCCACCTCGGGCGCGGCGGGGATGGAATAGGAACCGTCCAATGTGATGGAAACGGACTGGATCGGCCCGTACTCGTTCATGGATTCCAGCCACACGCGCACCGTGCCGTCCACGGCCGCCCGCGCTGTGGGCATCCCCGTCAGCAGCGCCGCGCACAGCAGCGCCAGGCTGCACAGGATCGCAAGACCACGTTTCATAAGCGTTTATCCTCCTAAAATCTGTCCGCCGACGCCTGCCGCTCTCATTCTTTCTCTTTGGGGGAAACGCGGGCGAGGGGCTGCCAAATGCGCCGTGTCCGTTTGATTTTTCGCAAAAAGGGGCGCATGAATCTACGTTTACGAGTGTAGCATACCGCAAAGTCAGCGTCAAACCTTCAGAAACGATATATACAAATCGTTTACAACTCCCCGCCCCGCCGGGCGGAAGCTTCTTCCACTTCTCTACAAAAAGAAAGCGCGGGACCCGTCCCGCGCGCAAACTGTCGAAAAAGTAGGGTCACTCTCTTGGGGATGCATGAAGGGGCCACA
>CALWKN010000213.1 GCA_944381265.1 uncultured Clostridia bacterium | reverse complement strand
ACCCCCCCAAAACGCGCAAACCCCTTCCCCAAGAAAACGACCGCTCCCCCGCGCAGTTGGGACGGGCGCAGCCCGTCCCGGCCGGAAAGGGGGGAGGGGGTCGCAAGACCCCCTCCCCCCTTTCCGGCCCACCCCGCAGGGGTTCCCCTCAGCGCAGGTCGATGTGGAAGCGCAGATGGTAGCTGCCGCCGGCGGGCATCTGGCTGAGGTCCGCGCCGGTGGACCAGGCCATGTCCCCGCCGATTGGCGCGTGCGCGGCGTCCAGGTGCAGCGTGATCTCCGGGCGGCGGCGCAGCTCGTGTTCGTGGCGGGCGGCGGCATAGTCCGCCAGCGTGCTGTGCCGGGCGTCAAAGTGCGCGCCCTGCGCAAAGCGGAAAGTCATCTCCCGCTCGCCGCCGTCGCTGAGCCGCATCTCCCGCACGCCCTCGTGCCCGCCGTTCTCCGAGGGCGGGTTGAAGGCGAAGTGCGTCTCCTCCACCGTCGTCTCGTAGCGGCCAAAGGGCGCGCTGAGCAGCCGGTCGCAGTAGCTCTCGTTCGGCCCGTGCCCAAGGTAGACGATCTTCTCCAGCCCCGGCGCCGCGGTGCACTCCAGCCCCACGCGCGGCAGCGCCCGCACGCTGCGGTCGATCTCCCAGAGCGCGTCGCACTCCAGCCCCTGCGCGTCCAGGCGCCAGCGCAGCGTTAGCTCCGCGGCAAACCCGCCCGCAAAGCCGTACTCCGCCTCCACATAGGCCGTGTCCCCGTGCGCGAAGGCGCGCAGCGCCACGAGCTTCTCCTCCAGCCCCCGCGCCGGCGCAAAGTCCTTCTCCCAGCCCCAGCCCTTGTCGCAGTCCAGGCCGCTGATCGGCCGGTCAAAGCAGGCGCGCACCGGGCCGCAGAGATAGACCTTCCCGCCGCAGGAAAGCTCCGTCAGGTGCCCCGTCTCCTCCTCGAACACCGCCGCCATCGCCCCGGCCGCGGCGCGCACCGTCCCCTTTTCCCAGGCGACGGCCGCGTCCGGCAGCAGGCGCAGCGGCGCGGCCTCCACCGCCGCCGCCGGCCCGCTCTCCAGCGGCAGCTGCACGCAGCCCACCTCGCTGCGCGCCTCGGCAAAGAAGGCCGCCGTGCGCCGCAGCACGCGCAGGTTGAGATCGTAGCGCCGCCCCGGCTTGCGGGCAAAGGCGGGCTCCACGTCCAGCACCGCCCGCTCCCCCGGCAGAAGCTCCGGCAGGTCCAGCTCCTTGCGCAGCAGCATTTCGCCGTCCTCCAGCACCTCCGCCACCACCGCAAAGGAGGACAGCGGCTCGGACTCGCTGTGGTTGACGAACAGCGCCTTGCCGTAAGGCGGCAGCGTCTCCCAGGCGGAAGAGCGCTCCGGCACGGCGATGCGGATCGGGCAGTAGCCCTCCTTCAGCTCGTAGGCCACCGGCTTCCAGCTCAGGTCCGGCATCACCACGCCGTTGTTCGTCATGAAATAGGGGCAGTTCTCGTCGTGCATCTCCTCGCCGAAGTCCCCGCCGTAGGCAAAGTAGGCCTGCCCCTCCTCCGTCCTGCCGACCAGGGACTTGTCCTGCCAGTCCCAGACATAGCCGCCCTGGAAGCGCGGGTAGCGGTCGAGCAGCTCGTTGAACTTGTTCATGCCGCCGCCGGAGTTGCTGATCTGGTAGAGGTACTCAACCAGGATCACCGGCCTGTCATCGATCGGCGAGCAGAGCATCTTTACGATGTTGTCCACCGTTGCGTACATGTTTCCGCGCACGTCGGAGATGTTCTTCCCCGGCTCGCCCGCCTCGTACTGGCAAAGGCGCGTGGGGTCGTATTCCTTTAAGAACCCGTACATCGCCGCGTGGTTGGCGCCGGTGCCGCTCTCGTTGCCAAGAGACCAGGCGTAGATGCTGACGTGGTTCTTAAAGCAGCGCGCCATGCGCTGCGCCCGGTCCACGAACGCGGCGGCGTAGGCCGGATCGTGCGTCAGCGCCCCGGCCACGCCGTGCGTCTCGATGTTGCACTCGCAGACGAGCAGAAGACCGTAGGTGTCGCACAGCTCGTACCAGTCCGGGCTGTCCGGATAGTGGCAGGTGCGCACCGCGTTGACGTTCATGCGCTTCATCTGCCGGATCTCCTCCAGCATGTGCGCCCGCGTCACCGTGCGGCCGCCCTCCCAGGCGTGCTCGTGCCGGTTCACGCCGCGCACGATCAGCCGCCGCCCGTTGAGCAGCACGACGCCGTCCCGGATCTCTACCTTCTTAAAGCCGATGGAGCAGGCCTCGATGTCCACCGCGTGGCCCGACTTGCCCGTAAGCTCCACCACCGCGCGGTAGAGCACCGGCGCGTCCGGCGTCCACAGCTCCGCCTTGTCTAGATGCACATGTATGCGGCCCGTGTTCATCGTCGGCACGCGGTCCTGCCGGTACTCCGCCCGCGCCCGGATCTCGCCGCGGCCCTGCCCCACGCGCTCGCCGTTGCGGTCGTAGAGCGTAAGGCGCACGCCCGCGTCGGCAAAGCCGTCCGTCCGCGTCACCGTCACGTCGCACGTCACCTCGCCGCTGCCGCGGATGAGGTCCGGCTCGGCGGTGATCCTGTAGTCCTCGATGCAAAGCTGCGGCTTGGCGATCAGCATCACCGAGCGGGTGATGCCGCTTAAATACCAGTAGTCCTGGTCCTCCAGATAGCTGGAGTCGGCAAAGTGCATCACCTGCACCGCCACAAGGTTCACCCCCGGGCGGCACAGCGCCGTTACGTCGAACTCGCTGGGCAGCTTGCTGTCCTTGGCAAACCCGGCGCAGACGCCGTTTACGAACACATAGTAGGCCGTCTCCGCCCCCTCCAGGCGCAGGATCAGCCGCCGCCCCTCAAAGCGCACCGGCAGGCGGAAGCGCCGCCGGTAGCAGCCCGTGGGATTGCGGCTGGGGATGTGCGGCGGGTTCGGCTCCAGCGGGCCGCCCGCCTTGGGGCGCACATAGGCGCTCTCCGTGCGGTCCTCCCAGGGGTAGACCGTGTTGGTGTACACGGGCTTGCCGTACCCCTGCGTCTCCCAGCAGCCCGGCACCGCGATGTCGCCCCAGGCGCTGTCGTCAAACGCCTCGTCGTAAAACGCCGGCGCCTCCTGCGGACGCTCGTAGAGCGCAAAGCGCCAGGTGCCGTCCAGCCACAATATATTGGAAGATTCCCATATGTCGCCGCGCAGCGCCTCGCGCACGCTGCCGTAGGCGCAAAAGCGCGTGTGCGCCGGCAGCCGCGAGCGGCTCAGCACCTCCGGGTTTTCATAGTCCGCTCTCTCGTTGTACACGTCGTAAGGCTTCATCGCCGCATCCTCCCTCGCCGGGCGAAAGTTGCCGCCCGTTTTTTCCCAGTATAGCACACCGCCGCCCCTTTTTCAACCGCCCCCAGGGGGACGGGGATCCGGCTTCGCCGGCAGCTCGCTATTTCCCTACAAGCAGAGCTTGTAGGAAAATAGCGACCGGGGTGCGGGGGGCTTCGCCCCCCGCCCCCCCCAATGCGCAAATCCTTTCCCCAGAAAACAAACGCACCCCCGCGCAGTTGGGACGGGCGTCAGCCCGTCCCGGCCGGAGGGGGCCCAAAGGCCCCCTCTGGCCCACTCCCCACCGGGGAGCGTTGTCAACAGGACTTACTGGTTCAGCAGCGCCGCGTTGAGCTCCTCGGCCACAGGCTGCCCCTTGGGCTCCATCTCGGCCAGGAACGCATCCCACTGGGCATCGACATCGCCGCCGCCGACCACAAGCTCGGTGACCTTGGCCT
>CALWKN010000212.1 GCA_944381265.1 uncultured Clostridia bacterium | reverse complement strand
GCACATCCATGCGCTTGTCCACGCCGTCAAAGCCCACCGCCTGCGCGCCGAGGATGCGCCCGGTCGCCCTCTCGAAGAGGACCTTGAGGGAGAGCATCGTGCTGCCCGGGTGGGAGCTGGCGTGGTTGGCCGAGTAGGTGAAGGTCTTGTCACAGTCAATGCCCGGCGCCCGCGCGGCCGTCTCCGAAAGGCCGGTGGTGGCCACCGCCATGTCGAACACCTTGAGGATGGACGAGCCCTGGGTGCCGGTATAGGCGCTGTCGCGGCCGAAGAGGTTGTCCGCGGCGATGCGCCCCTCGCGGTTGGCGGGCCCGGCCAGGGGGATCATGGCCGGCTTGCCGGTGACAAAGTCCGTCACCTCCACCGCGTCGCCCACGGCGTAGATGTCCGGGTCCTGCGTGCGCATGTGGTCGTCCACCTGGATGCCGCCGCGCGCGTTGCAGGCCAGGCCGCAGTCCCTGGCCAGCGCGCTCGCCGGCCGCACGCCGATGCTCAGCACGACCAGGTCCGCGGGGATCTTGCCCTCCGCCGTGCAGACGAAGCCCGGCTCCGCGCCGGTGACCGCGGTGTTCAGCAGCAGGTGGATGCCCTTGGCGCGCAGGTAGTTGTGCACGTCCGCCGCCATGTCCAGGTCCAGCGGGGCGATGAGGTGGTCCGCCATCTCCACGATCGTGACCTCCAGGCCCGCGTGCGCGAGGTTTTCCGCCATCTCCACGCCGATGTAGCCGCCGCCCACCACCACGGCCCGGGCGCCCGGCTTGTCCTTCAGCGCGTCCGCCGCCGCCTTGATGCGCAGCGTGTCCGGGATGCTGCGCAGCGTGTAGACGTTGTCCCCATTCAGGCCCGGCAGGTTCGGCACGACGGGAGAGGCGCCGGTGGCGATGAGGAGCTTGTCGTAACGCTCCTCGTAGGCCGTGCCGTCGCTCTGCCTGACCTGAACGGTGTGCGCGGCGCGGTCGATGGCGGTGACCTCGCTGCGCACGCGCACGTCCACGTTGAAGCGGGCGCGGAAGCTCTCCGGCGTCTGCAGCGTCAGGTCGTCCTCCTCGGTGATGACGCCGCCCACGTAATAGGGCAGGCCGCAGTTGGCAAAGGAGATGAACGCGCCGCGCTCCAGCAGAACGATCTCGGCGCTTTCGTCCAGACGGCGGGCGCGCGCCGCGGCCGACGCGCCGCCGGCCACGCCGCCGATGATGACCAGTTTCATGATCCCACACCTCCGTACATACTTTCTTTTTTCTATTATACCCCGCCCCCGCGCGCTTGAACATTCCCGCTTCCGCGATTATACTGATAGGAGAAAGGCTATGAAAAGGGGCGGGGCCATGACGCTGCGGACGATGGAAGTGTTCCTGAAGGTGGTGGACACGGGCAGCATGCGCGCCGCGGCGGACGCGCTCTACATCTCGCAGCCCTCGGTCTCCGGGGCGATCGCGGAACTGGAGCGGGAGTACGGCGTGCGGCTCTTCGAGCGGCTGGGCAAGAAGCTCTACATCACGCCCGAGGGGGAGACGCTGGCGGGCTACGCGCGGCGACTGCTCGCCCTGCGCGAGGAGATCGACCGGCGCATGGGGCGCCTGGCGGAGGACACGCCGCTGCGCGTCGGCGCCTCGGTCACGGTGGGGGCCTGCGTCATCGGCGAGATCCTGCGCTTCTTCCCCGGGCCGCCGGTGCATGTGCTCTGCAACAACACGCGCGTCATCGAGCAGCAGCTCCTGACCAACCAGCTGGACGCGGCGCTGGTGGAGGGCCGCGTGCGCAGCCGGGACCTGCGCGCAGCGCCGGTCTTCCGCGACGAACTCATGCTGATCTGCCGGGCGGACAGCCCCTTCGCCGCGCGGCCGAGCGTGCCCTTGCGGGAGATCGCCGCTGCGCCCCTGCTCCTGCGCGAGCGCGGCAGCGACACGCGCGCCGAGCTGGAGCGCGCCTTCGACGCGCGCGGCCTGCGCGCCAACGTATCCTGGGAGTGCAACAACACGCAGGCCATACTCAACGCCGTGCGCGGCGGCTTTGGCGCGGCGCTGCTCTCGCCCCTGCTCCTGCGCGGCCAGGGGGCGGACCTTGCCGCCGTGCCGGTGGCGGACGCGGACTTTTCCCGCGAGTTTTGCGCCGTGGTGCACCGGGACAAGTTCCTCAGCCCGCGCCTGCGCGCCTTCCTGGACGCCTGCGCCCGCTGGCGGCCGGAAGGTACATAGGGAAATTGCGATGGAACACATCGCGCAATTTGTATTTTACATATGGCGGAAAATGCGCTATCATAAAAACAAAAGGGCAAACGAAAGGGAGTCGAGCGTGCATGCTGAGGGATCATGTCAAGAAATACTACCTGGAACAGCGCCGCAACTGCGCGGAATCCGTGCTGCGGGCGGCGAATGAGGCCTGGGACCTGGGCCTGACGGACAAGGACTTCGCCCTGTTCTCCGGCTTTGGCGGCGGCATGGGCTGCGGCAAGACCTGCGGCGCGCTCTCCGGCAGCCTGGCGGCGCTGGGGGCGGTCTACCCCTCGACAAAGCTGGCGCGCCCGGACGGCATCAAGACCGACAATGCGGCGCTGGTGGCGGAGTTTGCCGCGGCCTTTGCGGCGACGGACTGCGACGAGATCAAAAAGGCCTGCTTTACCGAGGACGAGCGCTGTCTTGCCGCCGTGCTGCGCGCCGCGGACGTGCTGGAGGCGCACGTAAAAAAGCTGAACGGCGAGGAGGAGCAGCCAAACGCGGGCTGCACGCTCACCGCCGAGCAGATCAAGGCGGTCAAGGGCCTGGGCTTTCTGCACTGCAAGGGCACGAACAACTTCAACTGCCGCGTCATCACCGGCAACGGCAAGCTGAACAACGCGCACATGCGCCGCATCGCCGAGGCGGCGGAGAAGTTCGGCAACGGCGACGCGGCCCTGACCACGCGCCTGACCGTGGAGATCCAGGGCGTGCCCTATGAGAACATCCCCAAGATCCGCGAGTACCTGGCCGAGGCGGGCCTTTCCACCGGCGGCACGGGCAGCAAGGTGCGCCCGGTCGTCTCCTGCAAGGGCACGACCTGCCAGTACGGCCTGTACGACACGCTGGGCTTTGCCGAGAAGATCCACAAGACCTTCTACGAGGGCTGGCACGGCGTGGAGCTGCCGCACAAGTTCAAGATCGCCCTGGGTGGCTGTCCGAACAACTGCGTCAAGCCGAGCCTGAACGACTTTGGCATCATCGGCCAGCGCGTGCCCGCCTTTGAAGCGGAGAAGTGCCGCGTCTGCAAGACCTGCGCGGTGGAGAAGAACTGTCCCATCGGCGCGGCGCGCCTCACAGAACAGGGCCTTGTCATCGACGGGGAGAAGTGCAACCACTGCGGCCGCTGCGTCGGCAAGTGCCCCTTTAAGGCGCTGGAGAAGGGGACGTACGGCTACCGCGTCTACATCGGCGGGCGTTGGGGCAAGAAGGTGGCCGAGGGCAGGCCGCTGTCCCGCCTCTTCACCTCCGAGGAGGAAGTGATGGCGGTGCTGGAAAAGGCGCTGCTCCTCTTCCGCGACCAAGGCCGCTCCGGCGAGCGCTTTGCCGACACCATCGCGCGCCTGGGCTTTGACAATGTCGAGGCGCAGCTGCTTTCCGATGAGCTGCTCGCGCGCAAGGCGGAGATTCTCGGCAAGAGCATGACCGGCGGCGCGACCTGCTGACGCCCCGGCGCAAACGACGCCCCCCGATCGCCCATGGCGATCGGGGGGCGTTTCTTATGCGCGCCGCTTTTAGCCCAGGGAGACGTCCAGCAGCATCATCAGCACAAAGCCCGCCAGCACCGAGAGCGTGCCGAGGTTCTGCCGATCGGCGCAGCAGGCGGCGGGGATGAGCTCGCGCACGGAGACCAGCAGCATCGCCCCGGCGGCAAAGGCCAGCAGCCAGGGCATGGCCGGCTGCGCCAGCGTGGCGAGCAGCACCGCCAGCAGGCCGAAGAGCGGCTCCACCACCGCCGTCAGCGCGCCGATGCAGAAGGCGCGCCCGCGCGGCATGCCCTCCCGCATCAGGGGCAGGCTGACCGCCGCGCCCTCGGGCAGGTTCTGCACGCCGATGCCCAGGGCCAGGGAGACGGCCCCCAGCAGTGCCGCCGGCTCCCCGCTGCGCGCGGCCAGGGCGAACGACAGCCCCACCGCCATGCCCTCGGGGATGTTGTGCAGCGTCACGGCGGCGAGCAGCAGCGCCGTCTCCCGGCTGTAGGCGGAAAAGGGATGGGCGCGCCCCCGGCGGCGCAGGCGCTCCATCCAGGTGCTCAAGCACAGCAGGAAGGCCGTGCCCAGGGCGATGCCGCCCGCCGCCGGCAGCCAGGGCGGCAGGCCCAGCGCCGCGGCGTCCTCCAGCGCCGGCAGGAGCAGCGACCACACCGTCGCCGCCAGCATCACCCCGGCGGCAAAGCCCGGCGCGATCCGCCCGGCCGCCCCCTGCCCCCGGCGCGCGGAGAGCAGGAAAACCACCGCAGCGCCCAGCGCGGTCATCCCGAAGGTGAAGCCCGTGCCCAGCGCCGCGTATGCAAATGCGTTCATGTCCATCTACCTCCCCGCTCAGTGTATGCCAGCCACGCCCGCCGGGTGCGCGGACGGAAAAAAGGAACCGCCCCGAAAAGGGGCGGTTCAGCGTGTCGACAAAGTCGGCACGCTTCGAAAAAATGCAAGTTTGCATTTTTTCGAGTGACATCTCCCTACGCCCCGTGCCGCTAACGCGGCCCGGGGTTCCGGGCCTAGCAAGCCTTGCGGCTTGTACGGCCCTCCAGGGGCTTCG
>CALWKN010000211.1 GCA_944381265.1 uncultured Clostridia bacterium | reverse complement strand
GCCAGCTTCTCGCGGCGCTGAGACACGGCCAGGTTCATGCCGAAGCCGAACTCGGCGTTGTCCTCGAACAGGGAGTTGGCCCAGGCGGGACCATGGCCCTGCGCGTTGGTGGTGTAGGGGCAGGTCGGGGCGGAGCCGCCGTAGATGGAGGAGCAGCCGGTGGCGTTGGCGATCAGCATGCGGTCGCCGAAGAGCTGCGTCACGAGCTTGACGTACGGGGTCTCGCCGCAACCGGCGCAGGCGCCGGAGAACTCAAACAGCGGCTGCAGGTACTGGCTGCCCTTGACGGAGGCGGTGTTGACGCCGGTCTTGACGACGGGCTGCTGCATGGCGAACTCCCAGTTCTTCTCCTGCGCGGCCTGCGTCTCCAGGGGCTTCATGACAAGGGCCTTGTTCTTGGCCGGGCAGGTCTCGGCGCAGCTGCCGCAGCCGGTGCAGTCAAGCGGGCTCACCTGCACGCGGACCTTGTACTTGCCCTTTTCGGCGGGCGAGAGGTTCGCGGGCTTGGTGACAAAGGCCTCGGGCACGTCCTTGTCCACCGGAACGACGATGGGGCGGATGCAGGCGTGCGGGCAGACCAGAGAGCACTGGTTGCACTGGATGCAGTTCTCCGGGATCCACTCGGGCACGTTGACCGCGATGCCGCGCTTCTCGTACTTGGTGGTGCCGGTGGGCACGATGCCGGCCGGGTTGAACGCAGAGACGGGCAGCGCGTCGCCGTTGTGGGCCAGGATCGGCTTTATGACCTCGTCAAAGTGCTCAGTCGCGGGCACGCTCACGGCGACGGCGCCGGTGGTGGCGTTGGCCCACTCCGCGGGCACGGGGATCTCCACAAGGCCGCCGATGGCAGCGTCGATGGCATCCCAGTTCTTCTTCACGACCGCGTCGCCCTTCTTGGCGTAGGACTTCTTGGCCGCGGCCTTCATGTAGCCGTCCGCATCCTCGTAGGGGATGACCTGCGCAAGCTTAAAGAAGGCGGCCTGCATGATGGTGTTGGTGCGGTTGCCCATGCCGACCTTGGCGGCGATGCCGATGGCGTCGATGTTGTAGAACTTGGCCTTCTTCTGGGCCAGAGCGCGCTTCATCTCCGCGGGGAGCATCTCGTTCATCTGCTCGGCCGTCCAGTGGGAGTTGAGCAGGAAGGTGCCGCCCTCCTTAAGGTCGGTGAGCATGTCGTACTTGGTGACGTAGGACGGATTGTGGCAGGCGATGAAGTCCGCAGAGTCGATGAGGTACGTCGAGCGGATCGGCGTATCGCCAAAGCGCAGGTGGGAGATCGTAAGGCCGCCGGACTTCTTGGAGTCATACTCGAAGGAGCCCTGCGCGAACTTATCGGTGTGGTCGCCGATGATCTTGATGGAGTTCTTGTTGGCGCCGACGGTGCCGTCCGAACCCAGGCCGTAGAACTTGCAGGAGATCGTGCCGGCGGGAGCGGCGTCGATCTTATCGCCGATGGGAAGGCTGGTGCCCGTCACATCGTCGTTGATGCCCACGGTGAAGTGGTTCTTCGGGGCGCCAGAGGACAGGTTGTCGTAGATGGCCTTGATGTAGGTGGGGTTGAACTCCTTGGAGCCCATGCCGTAGCGGCCGCCGACGACCTGGATGTCCGCGCGATCCGTCTCGGCCAGCGCCGCCACCACGTCAAGGTACAGCGGCTCGCCCAGGGAGCCGGGCTCCTTGGTGCGGTCGAGCACCGCGATCTTCTTGACGGACGCGGGGATGGCCGCCGCGAACTTGTCCGCGCAGAAAGGGCGGTACAAGCGGACCTTGACCATGCCGACCTTGGCGCCGCGGGCGTTGAGGTAATCGATGGTCTCCTCGGCAGCTTCCGCGCCGGAGCCCATGATGACGATGATCTCGGTGGCGTCGGGCGCGCCGTAGTAGTCGAACAGGTGGTAGGAGCGGCCGGTCAGCTCAGAGACCTTCTTCATCTCTTCCTCGACGATGGCGGGCACGGCGTTGTAGTACTTGTTGGCCGCCTCGCGGTTCTGGAAGTAGATGTCGCCGTTCTGCGCGGTGCCCTGCTGATGCGGATGCTCGGGGTTCATGGCGCGGGCGCGGAACTCGGCAACCTTGTCAAACGGACAGAGCTTAGCCATCTCCTCGTAGTCGATGACGTCGATCTTCTGGACCTCGTGAGAGGTGCGGAAGCCGTCAAAGAAGTGCAGGAAGGGAACGGAGGCGCGCAGCGTGGACAGATGCGCCACCAGCGCCAGGTCCATGGCCTCCTGCACGGAGTTGGAAGCCAGCATCGCAAAGCCGGTCTGGCGGCAGGCCATGACGTCCGCGTGATCGCCGAAGATGTTCAGCGCGTGGGCGGCCAAAGCGCGGGCCGAGACGTGGAAGACGCAGGGCAGCAGCTCGCCGGAGATCTTGTACATGTTCGGGATCATCAGCAGCAGGCCCTGAGAAGCGGTGAAGGTGGAGGTCAGCGCGCCGGCCGCAAGAGAGCCGTGCACGGCGCCGGCCGCGCCCGCCTCGGACTGCATCTCGGTGACGCGGACCTTCTGGCCGAAGAGGTTGAGACGGCCGTTGGCAGCCCACTCGTCGGCGGATTCCGCCATGGGGGAGGAGGGAGTGATGGGGTAAATGGCCGCTACGTCACTGAAGGCATATGCCACGTGACTGGCAGCCGTATTCCCATCAATGGTCATTTTCTTGCCCATGATGTGAGAAGCCTCCTTAAAAGGTAATCGCGACGCCGCGCCGCCCCGGGCGCGGCATAGGGGAGTCTTTTGCATAACAAGACCCTTCCTTATGATTATAGAAACTCGCGGCCGCAATGTCAAGGAAACAGCCAAACTTCTCCCGGAAAAATAACAGATTCCCGCGCTGCAAAGCCTGGAGCTGCCGCAAAGGAACAGGCGAAGACTGAAACCGCGCGCGCGGGCGGAGCGTCTATATTGCAGATGAGACGCGCCGCGCACTTGAAAAACCGCGGCAAGTGTGCTACTTTATTCCGGTAAAGTCCGCGCGGCGCGCAGGAGGGAACTGCGAAATGAAAAAGATCTCCACGCTGGCCCTGTGTTTGATGCTGCTCCTGACGCTCACCGCCTGCGCCGCCATCGGCCGCTACACGGGCGCCCCGCAGCCGACGCTCGCCCCGGAGGCGACGCTCGCTCCGACAGAGACGTCCGTCCCCGAGCAGGCCACGCTGGCCCCGCAGCCGACGCTCGGCCCGCAGGCGACGCTCGCCCCGCAGCCGACGCTCGCCCCGCAGCCGACGTCCGGTTCGGAAGAGACGCAGGCGGCGCTGGGCAACGCGCCCGCGAACCTCAGCGCCGGGGGCAGGCTGGCCATGGGCGGGGACGGCGCGCTCTATCTTGCCCTGGAGGACGGCGTCTACGTCCTGCCGCAGGGCGGCGCGCTCACAAAGCTCAGCGGCGACCGCGCCAAGGCGCTGAACTTCCTGGGCGGCAGCCTGTACTACATCGCAATGCGCTATGCGGAAAACGAGAGCGGCTTTTCGGAGCAGACGGGCGCGCAGATCGTGCGCCTGTCCCCGGACGGCGCGCGCCAGGTGCTGGCGGCGGAAAAACCCGTCGGCTCTTCGAGCGTCTTTGACACGGAGACGGGCCTGTTCTCCGAGTGGACGCAGCGCGTCGGCTACGGTGACCTGTGCCTTGCCGGGAATTACGCCTACTTCCTCTCCGACAACGAGCGCCCCGGCGCGGTGAAGGCCCGCTCCAGCGTCACCGGACAGGAGGCGGAGGTCGACTTTTCCAGCGAGCAGTCCGTCTACCGCCTGCACCTTGAAACGCTGGAGGTGGAGGAGATCGTAAAAAACGTCGGCTCCGGGCGGCCGCACCTGGCCACGGACGGACAGCACCTCTACGTCGTCACCTCGTACGAGAACCCGTTTTACGCCTATCCCTTTGTCACCTTCCGCCGCTATGACATGGACGGCGGCGGGGAGACCTGGCTGCTGCCCGAGGACTACAACCCCAACGCCGCCTGCGGCTACACCTCGGACCGCGGTTCCTTTACCGAGATCGTGGACGGCATCTTCCCGGCAAACGGCGCGCTCTTTGTCGAGGCCAGCGACAGCGAGGGCGACTTCCCCGACAGCCGCCTGATGTGCGTTGTCGCCGGCGAGTACCGGAAGGTCGCGGACGAGACCTACTATGTGCGCACCGTGGACGCGGGCGAGGGGCGCATGGTCTTCTTCACCGCCCCGGACGGCCTCCAGTACGAGCAGGACGAGGAGGGCGTGATCGTAAACGAGTACGTGCGGGACGCGCGCCTCATCCTGGGCGATCCCGGCGAGGGCGAGGGGAAGACGCTGCTGTCCTTTGACCGGCTGGAGCGCTTTAACCAGGAGTTCAGCCGCTTTGAGACCGCGTGCCTGGGCGGCGAGATCTATGTGCTCACCGATGCCGCCCTCTACCGCGTGGGCGGCGGACTGGAGAAGCTCTGCGGCCTTCCCGCCTAAAATACCGAAGAACACGCAAAGGAGCATGACCGCCATGGATTTTCCCTATCTCAGCCGCCTGGCCCGCGGCATAGAGCCCTACGTCCCCGGCGAGCAGCCCAAGGTCCCGGGCCTCATCAAGCTCAACACCAACGAAAACCCCTATCCGCCCTCCCCGCGCGTGGAGGAGGCCCTGCGCGGCAAGGCGCCGCAGCTGCGCCTCTATCCCCAGAGCGACGCCCGCACGCTGCGCGAGGCCATCGCCCGGCGCGAGGGCCTGGCCCCGGAGCAGGTCTTCTGCGGCAACGGCTCGGACGAGGTGCTCGCCCTCTGCTTCCCCGCCTTTTTTGAGCCGGACGAGCCGGTGCGCTTCCCCGCGCTCACCTACTCCTTCTACCGCGTCTACGCCCGGCTCTTCGGCATCCCCTTTGAGGAAGTGCCCATGCTCCCCGGCTTTGCCGTGGACGAGGGCGGCCTTGTCGCCGGGCGCGGCGGGGCCATGCTGCCCAACCCCAACGCCCCCACCGGCCTGCAATTGCCTCTGTCCGCCATAGAGCACATGGCCGCGGCGCAGAGGGAAAAGGGCCGCGTGCTCATCGTGGACGAGGCCTATGTGGCCTTTGGCGGCGAGCCCTCGGCCGCGACGCTTTTGGAAAAATACGACAACCTGCTGGTGACGCGGACGCTCAGCAAGGACCACGCGCTGGCCGGTCTGCGCGTGGGCTACGCCCTGGGCGCGCCAGGGCTCCTGGAGGGCCTTGTGCGCGTCAAGGACAGCTTCAACTCCTATCCGCTGGACAGCCTGGCCATCGCCGCGGCCAGCGCCGCCATCGCGGACGAGGCCTATTTTCAAAAAACGCGCGACCAGGTGGTGGAAACGCGCGAGTTCTTCCGCGACGGCCTCCTTCGCCGCGGCTTTGCCGTCCTGCCCTCCAGCGCCAACTTCGTCTTTGCCAGGCCCGGTTTCTGCGGCGGCAAGGCGCTCTTTGACGCCCTGCGCGCCCGCGGCATACTCGTGCGCCGCTGGGACGCGAAGGAGATCGCGGAGTACCTTCGCATCTCCATCGGCACGCGCGAGGAGATGGAAACCGTGCTTTCCGTTATTGACGAGATCCGCGCTTCTTCTGTATAATAGCGGTAAAATCATCGTCGGGCGGCCTTTTGCGCGCCCGAAAGGAGGCAGAAGGGTATGGAAACGGGACTTTTGCAGTTCTACGTCGGCGACGGCAAGGGAAAGACCACGGCGGCGGTGGGGCAGCTCGTGCGCGCGCACGGCGCGGGCCTGCGCTGCGCCATGTACCAGTTCCTGAAGGCGCGTCCCTCGGGCGAGACGGAGGCGCTCGGCGCCCTGGGCATCCCGGTGGAGCGCGCGGACACCGAGGACACGCGCTTTGTCGGCGAGATGTCCCCCACGGAAAAGGGCGCCTACCTCATGGCCCAGCGCGCCCTCTACACAAAGGCCGTGCACGCCATTCGCTCCGGCGACTACGACGTCGTGGCCCTGGACGAGATCCTCGACCTGCTGCAGCTGGGCGGGCTGGACCTGGACGCGCTGCGCATGGCGCTGACCAGCCGTCCCGCGGGCGTGGAGGTGCTCCTCACCGGCCGCCAGATGCCGCGCAAGCTCTGGGACATCGCCGGGTACGTCACGGCCATGCGCGCCATCAAGCACCCCTTTGAGGACGGCCGCAGCGCGCGCCGGGGCATCGAGTACTGAAAATGGGAGAGGAAAAACCAGGCATGAACAGGAGAAAGAAGCGGGGAGCGCTGCTGGCGCTGCTGCTGGCGCTGTGCCTGCTCGTCGGCTGCGCCTCGACGGAGGGCCTAAAAAAGGTGCCCCAGGGCGTGCGCCCGGAGAGCATGAACATGGACGAGGTCGAGCCGGAGTTCCCCAGCGACACCTCCATCAAGAACCAGCTGATGTCCCTTGCGGCGGAGATCCGCTCGGCGCAGAGCATGGAGGAGCAGGCGGCGCTCTACGAGGAGTTCCTGCACGACGCCTACATCTACATCGTCGGGCCCTACAACTACACGATGTATCTCGCCGCCGACGGGCGCAGCATCTCCACCTATTACGACGCGCTCGTCGGCCACATGAGCACGTTCCTTGGCGAGTGGGAGCCCGCCGCCTACATGGCCATCGAGGAGGCGCCCTGGGGGGCGGAACTGCGCGCCCGGTACGAGACGCGCATGTGCACCCCGGAGAGCATACGCGAAACCTACCCCGTCTCCGACGAGACGGGCCGCGCCGCCGTGCAGGAGACCTACGATGCCCGCGACGCCTACGCCGAGGTCCTCTCCGGCGAGGGCACGGCCGTGGACGAGGGACTGGACCTGGAGGGCGCGCTGGACGACCTGTTTACCTCGCGGCAGACGCTGGCAAAGTCCTTAGGCTATGAAGGGTACCTGGACTTTGTCGTGGAGCGGCGCGACCGCATGCCCTACAGCCTGGAGGAATTGCGGCGCTTGTCTGCGCTGGTGCGCGAAAACCTCGTGCCGGGCGTTGTAAATGCGGCGGCGGAAGCGCCCGCGGCGCTGGACGCGGCGGCCTGGCAGCAGGCGCTCTTGGCGCTTGCCGAGCGCTTCCCGGCCTATGCCGAGGACCTGTACTACGTCGTGAAAACCGGCGTCTACCGCGTGGAGGCGGCGGAAGCGGGCGAGAAGAGCCGCCACTTTGCCTACGCGCTCTACCAGTATGACGTCAGCGCCGGCAAGGCGGTGCTGGCCGGCCAGGCGGATGACGCGCTGCACGCCTTAAAGGGCCTGGGCCTGTGCGCCCGCGACATGGCGCTGCCGGAGAGCGAGTGGAGCATCAGCGCCCTTACGCTCTATGACAGCGTGCAGGAGTGCGCCTTTGCCGGCGCCTGCCTGGCGGAGCTGGACGCAGTCTACGGCGAGGCGGCGTCTGACGCGGCGGACGGCCTTGCCCTGTGCATGGCGCGCGACGTCTGCCGCGCCGCCATGGAGCTGGAGTACCTCTGCGCCCTGTACGAGGACCCGATCATGGACCAGGCGGAGCGGGAGCAGCTGCTGAGCGACCTTTGCGCGCAGTACGGCGTCGAGGACGCGGACTACCTGCGCTCCTCCGAGGACATACTCCTTGGCAGCCTGGACTGTGCCGGGGAGATGCTGGGCGGGCTCTACGGCCTGCAGCTCTACCGGATGGCGCTCTCCGACCCGGAGGGCGCGCAGGAAGTGCTCCTTTCCACGCTTTCTGTGTACAACGCCGGCAACCCCATCGCCGCGGGCTATGCCGCGGGCCTTGCCAACCCCTACAGCGCCGAGGCCATCGCAGACCTCGCCGCAGCGCTGCGCTGAAGAAAGCGGCGGCGCGCTCCCGTTTTTTTGCCGGAAGCGCGCCGCCGCTTGCGCATTTCTTAAAACACCAGGTGGAACACCCACTGATCCAGGCACACCAGCGCGCCCAGGACCAGCGTGTAGAGCGCGAACCACTTGAGGTTCGTCCGGCGCACGATGTAGAGCATGAACTTGATCGCGGCAAGGGACGACAGCGCCGCCACGATCATGCCCACGATCACCGGCCCGGGCGTAAGGCTCGTCTCGATCCCCACCGTCACAAGGTCCTTGACCTGCAATACCACCGATCCCAGTATCGCCGGGATGGACATCAGGAACGAAAAGCGCGCCGCCTGCTCCCGCTCCACGCCGCGGAACAGGCCGCCGGAGATCGTGCTGCCCGAGCGCGACACGCCCGGCAGGATCGCCACGGCCTGGAAGCACCCCATCACCGCAGCGTCTGCATAGGAGATCTCGCGCCGGTGTCCCTGGCGGCGGCCGGAGATAAAGAGGATCACGGACGTGAGCAGAAAGCCCAGCCCAAGGTACTCGCCGGTAAAGGCCGTCTCAAAGAAATCGCCGAGCAGGAGCGTGGCGATCACCGCTGGGATGGTCGCAACGACGAGCAGATACACGGGCTTGGACAGCGGGCGCCGCAGCATGGCCCAGATGTCTTTCCAAAATGCCACGAAGATGGCGATCAGCGTCCCCACGTGCAGCAGCGTGTCCAGAAGTATGCCGGGGTCGTCCACGCCCAGGATCGCCTGAAAGAGCACCAGGTGTCCGGAGGAGGAGACGGGCAGAAACTCGCACAGGCCCTGCACCAGGCCCAGCAGGATCGCCTGCCAAAGGTTCATTGTTTTCCCTCCAATCATGACTTCATCGGGGCCAGTATACACTATTTGCGGGAGGTTGAAAAGATGCCGGCTACAGAAAGGGTGCTCACGCGCATGCTCGAGATCCTGCGCGAGAACCTGCCGTTGCTGCGCCCGGAGGGCGGGGACGCGCGCAGGGAGTATTTCGTCCTCTACTACGCCCGCCTGCTGGAGCTGCTCGACGGCGCGCTGCGCCTTGCCGGGCAGACGAAGGACAGCGCGCCGGTCAACGTGCTGCTGCGCTCGGCGCTGGAGTGCTCGATCGACCTTAAGAACCTGGCCGAGCAGCCCGGGTACGAGTACGTCGTGCGCGCCATGATGCTGGAGAACCGCTCCGCCGTGTTCCACTTCCGCACCCAGCCGGCCTACGGCGAGCTGGTGGAGCTGTGCGGCAAGCAGGCGGCCGAGGAGATGGGGCAGAGGGCGCAGAACGACTTCCGCACCGCACTCAAAGTCGCCACCCGCCATTTCCCGCTCCTTAAAAACGCGTCGCGCAACCTGAATGTTCTCAACCGCTTCCGCATCGCCGGGGAGGAGGAGCTCTACCAGACGCAGTACGCCGTGCTCTCCATGGTCACGCACAACGACGTGGCGCTCATGGCCGTGCGCGAGGCGCTGGACCGCAGCCTGGACGAGCGGCTCGACCGCGCCCTGGAGCGCGTGCAGGACGAAAACGCCTACAACATGATCCTGCGCTTCCTGGTCGACGCGCTGAAGTACAAGACGCGCGTCTTCGGTCCGGACGACGAACTGATCCAGGCCTGCATCGGCTGCCTGGAGCCCCTGCGCGAAAAGCAGGAGCGCAAAAAGCGCGACCGCCGCCTGCCGGAGGACCGGAGATGAGGGCCGGCGCGCTCTTTGCCGCCGGCGCGGCGGGGCTGGTGCTCGGCGCCGTCTTTTTGGCAAACGCCTGGGCCAACGCCCGCGTCTGGACGGCGCGCCATGAGATCGCGGACGAAACCATCCCCGCCGCCCTGGACGGCTACACGATCTGCCAGATCTCCGACCTGCACAACGAGGCGCGCGGCGCGGACAACGCCGCCCTGCTTTCCGCCGTGCGCGCCGCCGCGCCCGACTGCATCGTCATGACCGGCGATCTCATCGACTCCCGCCGCACCGACGTCGCCTTCGCCCTGCGCACCGCCGAGCAGCTGCGTAAGATCGCCCCGGTCGTCTTCGTACCCGGCAACCACGAGGCGCGCTCGGCGGCGTATGGAGCGCTGGAGCAGGGCCTGCGGGCGCGCGATGTCGCCGTGCTGCGGGACGAGTGGATGCCGCTATCCCGCGGGGAAGCAGAGATCGCCCTGATCGGACTGGACGACCCCGGCTTCTCCGCCGGGGAGGGCTGGACGCTGGCAGAGGGCCTTGCGCACACGCGGGAGACGCTGTCCGCCCTGCGGGAAGAGGCGGGGGAGCGGTTCTGCGTCGTGCTCTCGCACCGACCGGAGCTCTTGCCCGCCTACGCCGACGCGGGCGCGGACCTGGTGCTCTCCGGCCACGCGCACGGCGGGCAGTTCCGCCTGCCCCTGCTCGGCGGGCTCTTTGCCCCGGGGCAGGGGATCCTGCCGCGGCTGACCAGCGGTGTGCGGGAGAAGGGCGGAACGCGCCTGGTCATCAGCCGCGGCCTTGGCAACAGCAGCTTCCCGCTGCGCCTGAACAACCCGCCGGAGATCGTCGTCGTCACGCTGCGCGCAAAAGGATAAGGGGAAAAAGACGGTGCGCACAAAATACAAGCGGATCCTTGCCGCGCTTGCCGCGGCGCAGCCGACGCGCGGACAGGCGCTGGAGGACGTTCCCGCACAGGAGCCCTGGTACAGCCTGGATCTGCGCACGCAGGCGCGGGAGTACCGCTATTTCTTCTACGAAAAGTACGGCAGGTTTTATCTGGAAGTGCCCTACGAGGGCCTGTACGAGACAGAGGAAGCCGTGTGGGAAGCGGTCACAGCGCGCCGGGCGGCTTGACAAACCGGCCCCGTTCGGCTATAGTGATGAGCGGTGAATTCTGCAAAAGAGACGAGAAGGACGACATATGCTGAACTGCCAA
>CALWKN010000210.1 GCA_944381265.1 uncultured Clostridia bacterium | reverse complement strand
ATATGGTTCGTCTAAGTATAGCATAAATTTCGTCAAACTTGTGTAAAGATTTCCGTTTTTCGCGCCCTTTTCGGGGAACGCGCGCCCGGCGCTCCCGAGAAGAAAAACGAGCCAGGCCGCGCGCCCGCTTCTCCATTCGCCTCCCCCGCCGGCAAATCCTGCCCGCGAAGGCAAAAAAGCCCCCCCGGCGCCGCTTTGGCGCCAGGGGGGAAGGGGAAGGGAAACTCTCTTCAGACCGCGTCTTCCTCGGCGCGGCCCTGCCGCAGGCGCACAATGCGTGAGCAGTCGGTGAGCGTGGAGAGGCGGTGGGAGATGAGCAGCAGCGTCTTGCCGCGGTAGAGCTCGCGCAATGTCTTTAGCAGCTCCTTTTCGTGCAGCACGTCCAGACTCGCGGTGGGCTCGTCCAGGACGATGACGTCGGGGTCTGCCAGCAGCACGCGGGCGATGCCCACGCGCTGGCGCTCGCCGCCGGAGAGGCGGGCGCTCATCTTGCCCATCTGCGTCTCGTAGCCGTCGGGCAGCGTCTCGATGAAATCGGCAAGACCGGCGCGCCGGGCCGCCCAGCGGATCTCCTGACGCGTGGCGGTAGGCTTGCCAAGGGCGATGTTCTCGGCGATGCTGGCGTCAATGAGGAAGGTGTCCTGCTCCAGCATCGCCACGCGCAGGCGCAGCTCCTCCAGGGAGACGTTCTGCAGCGGCACGCCGTTTAGGCGGATCTCCCCGCTCGTCGGGTTCCAGAAGCGCAGCAGCAGGCGCAGTATGGTGGACTTGCCCGCGCCGCTCTCGCCGACGATGCCGACCCAGTCGCCCTTGTGCACGGTGAGGGAGAAGTCGCGCAGGATCTCCTCGCCCCCTTCTTTGTAGGCAAAGCCGACGCGGTCAAAGTCGATCTCCTCGATGGGCCCCACGGGGACTGGGCACGGCGCCTCCTCCACCTCGGGCTCCGTGTCCTCCAGGGCAAAGAGGCGCTCGGCGGCGGCGTAGGTCTCAAGCAGGCTGGAGATCACCGTGGTAAGCGAAAACGTCGAGGAGAAGGAGGCCGTGGCCACAAAGGAGAGCACCACCGTGCCCACCGGGTCCTGCGCGCCGTGCAGGGCCAGGTACGTCGCCGCCGCCAGCAGCAGTATGCGCGCCAGGTAGACAAAGAACGTCGGGGCGGAGGCCACGGTCTGGCGGTGCAGCGTCAGAAGGTGCGCGGCGCGGTTGATGCGGCGGTTCTGCGCCTGCACGCGCGCAAGGCGCGCCGGGCCGTTGCCGAAGATCTGTATGTCCTTGATGCCGTAGACGCTCTCCAGCACCAGGGACTTCATGCCGCCCAGGCTCTCGCGGTACCTCAGCCCCACCGGGCGGCCGATCTTCAGCGCCAGCAGCGGGAAGCCCACGGCGATGACCAGGTACACCGGCAGCAGCACCGCGGCAAACAGCGGGTGGATGCACAGCGCCAGCACGAGCGTCGTCAGCGGCAGCAGGATCACGGTGAACAGCGGGCCGATGGTGTGGGCAAAGAAGAACTCCACCGTCTCAATGTCCGAGACGGCGATGTTGATCAGGTCGCCCTTGCGGCGGTCCATCAGGCACGCCGGGGCCAGGCGGCGGATCGATTCGAACAGGCGCACGCGCATGGCGGCCAGCAGCCGGTAGGCCCCGGCGTGCGAGGTGACGCCCTCCACATAGCGCCCCAGGGCGATCAGCGCCGCGCTCAGCGCCGTCAGCGCCCCGAACAGCGCCGGGGAGCCCGCATCCGTCCACCCGGCGCAGCGCAGCAGCAACAGCGCGCCAAAGCCCATCAGCCCCATGTGCGCCAGGTTCCCCACCACGCTGGCGGCGGCCGCCGCGCTTAAGTCCCGGCGCGCCGGCTTTGCGATGCGCAAAAGCCGCGCCGTCATCTCCGGTATGGAATAGGAAAAGCGCGTCTTCATGCGTTTCTGCCCCCTTTCTGGCCGGCGCGGGCGCTCATTCCGTGACGCTCCAGCTCGTCCTGCTCCCGCACCAGGCGGCGGTAGAGGCCGTCCTGCGAAAGGAGCTCCTCGTGCCGCCCGCTCTGCGCCACGCGCCCGTTCTCCAGGACGTAGATGCGGTCCGCGCCCGCGATGGTGGACAGGCGGTGGGAGATGAGCACCAGCGTGCGCGTCTCCTTCAGGGCGTCGATGCAGGCCCAGATCTCCTGCTCGCTCTCCCGGTCGACGCTGGAGGTGGCCTCGTCAAATACGATGTACTCGGCGCGGCGGAGCAGCGCGCGGGCGATGCCGATCTTCTGCCGCTGCCCGCCGGAGAGCTTGGCCCCGGCATCGCCCACGTCCGTCTCCAGCCCCTTTTCCTGGCGCAGGACGAAGTCCTTCAGGCGCACGCGCTCCAGCGCCTCCAGCAGCTCCTCGTCCGTGGCGTCGGGCTTGGCGATGCGCAGGTTCTCGGCGATGGTGCCGGAAAACAGGCTGACGCTCTGGGGCACCATGCAGATGTGCCGCCGCAGCTCCTCGGGCGAAACGCTCAGGTAGTCGCGCCCTTCCAGCCAGATCTTCCCTTCTTTGGGGTCAAAGAAGCGCAGCAGCAGCCCGGCCACCGTGCTCTTGCCGCAGCCGGAGAGCCCGACGAGCGCCGTGACCTTGCCCCGTTCCACCTCGAGGCTCACGTCCTGCACCGCCGCGCCGCGGCCCGCGTAGGCGTGGGAGACGTGCGCCAGGCGTATGCCGGGGAAGGCGGGCTCTTCCCTGGGCAGCGCCGGGTCGCAGGGGCGGGAGGTGTCCATGTCCAGCAGCTTTTCCACCTTGTCCGCGGCGGAGACGCCGGCCAGGGCCGCGTGCGTGGCGCTCATCAGCTGGCGCACCGCGTCAAAGAAGCTGTAGGAGAGCAGCAGCACCATCATGCCGTCGGCGATCTCCATCTCCCCGCGCAGAAGCGAGGCGGCGGCAAGGCCCAGACTTACGGCGATGGCGCCGTAGAGCAGCCCATCCGTCACGAGGAAGGAGGAGAAGTTGACGCGCATGACGTCCATGATCTTGTCATTGTAGGCCGCGGCCTTCTTCTCCAGCACGCGCGTGCGCTCTTCGTCGCGGCGGAAGAGCTTGAATGTGGTCAGCCCCTGCACGCTCTCCAGATAGTAGCCGGTCAGGTCCTCCATCGTGTTCCAGTACTCGCCCTTGAGCCGTTCGATCTTCAGGCGGAAGGCGTTGTTGAGCGGCAGCAGCACGACGGTCACGCACAGCAGCAGCACCGCCACCGGCAAAAAGACATCCTTGAGCTGAAAGAAGAGGTAGAGCGGCGCCAGCACGCTGTAGAGCAGGCCGGGCAGATACTGGCTGTAGTAGCTCTGCATGGACTCCACGCCGTCCACGCTGGAGGTGATGGCCGAGACCGGGCCGATGCGCTCCACGCCGCCGGCGTCCAGTTCCAGCACCTTGGAAAAGATCTTCGTGCGCAGGCGCTCCCGCGCCCCCGCGGTGCAGCGGTACTCCATCTCCCCGCGCATAAGCTCCGACAGCAGCATCAGCGCCGCGGCAAGCAGCGCCGCGGCGATGGCGGGCCCGGCGCGCTCCACCGTCATCTGCGGGTCCAGCACGTCGCCCAGGAACCCGGAGAGGACGCGCGCAAAGGCCGCCGCGCCCGCCAGCGTCAGCAGACGCAGCGCCACGATCCCCGCGATGTAGCCCCAAAGGCCCCTGGATAGCCGCAGCAGCGTTCGGTTCAGCAGCAGCATTCGTTTCTCCCCTTTTGCGTGTTTTGACAAGGGCGCGCAAATGGCGCACCGTTCTCTATTGTAGGACAAAGCCCGGCCCGGCGCAAGTGCCGGAGACGCGCTCCTTGGGTTAGCTCTAACTAACCCAAGGGCCATTGTAGCACAGCCGCGGGCAAAAGACAAGCCCCGCCTTCTGCAAAGAGAAGCGCGGGGCCCGCGGCGCCCTTTACGGGAGCGCCAGGAACTGCGCGGCGCCAAGGGCTTCGGCCTCGGCGCGGTCGTGGGTGACGAGCAGGGCGGTGCGGCCGCGCAGGCTGCGGCGGACGAAGTCCAGCACGGCGGCCTTCGTCTCCCCGTCCAGGCCCTTAAACGGCTCGTCCAGGAAGAGGACGTCCCACTCGGCCAGCAGCGCCCGCACGATGGCCACGCGCCGCCGCATGCCGCCGGAGAGCTCGCATACGGGCTGTCCGGCGCAGTCCGCAAGGCGCACGGCAGCAAAGGCCGCGCGCACCGCGTCTTTGGACACACGCAGGTTGACCAGGCGCACGTTGTCCTGCGCGCTCAGGGACTCGATCAGCCGGTCCTCCTGGAACACGGCGGCAAGGCGCAGGCCGTCAAGGCCCGCGATCTCTCCGCCGTCCGGCTTCTCCAGTCCCAGCAGCAGGCGCAGCAGCGTGGTCTTGCCCGCGCCGGAAGGGGCCATCAGGCAGGTCAGCGCCCCCTGCGGCAGCACGGCGTCAAAGTTTCGCAGCACGGCCTTTTCGCCGTAGCGCTTGCAAAGGCCGCGTATGACGATGTCCGGCACGGTCCTCACACCCTTTCCAGCGCCCGGGCGGCGCGGTCCAGCGCAAAGAGGAAGAGCTTCTGGAAGGCCAGGCTCAAAAGCACGATCACCAGCGTCCAGGCGAAGAGATCGGGCGTGTTGAGGTAGACCTTGGCCTGCTGCAGGCGCTCGCCCAGGGAGCCGGTGGGCATGCCGATGACCTCCGCCGCCACGCCCGCCTTCCAGCACAGCCCCAGGGCCGACTGGCAGGCGGAGCGAAAGTACGGCAGCACCTGCGGCAGGTAGACGCAGCGCGCCCGCCGCAAATGCGGCAGGCGGAACACGCGCGCCATCTCCAGCAGCTGACCATCCACCGCGCGTATGCCGCCCAGCGTGCTTGCGTAGAGCACGGGCAGCACCATGAGGAAGGAGATCAGCACAGAGAGCGAGCGCGAGGAGAACCACACCAGGGCAAGTATGATGAACGAGGCCACCGGCACGGACTGTATGGTCAGCATCGCCGGGGCCAGCAGCTCCTCTATGCGGGAAAAGCGGGCCGACAGCGCCGCAAGTCCCGCGCCCAGGAGCACCGCCAGCAGGAAGCCTGCCCCGATGCGCAGCAGGGAAAAGCCCACCGCCGCGTAGAGCTCAGACGTCAGCAGCATCTCCCCCAGGCGGCGCAGCACGCGCAAGGGGGAGACGAGCAGGATCTGCTGGTCCAGCGCCATGGCGGCGATCTGCCAGACCAGCAGCCACAGCGCCACCGCCCAGGGGCGGATCTTCCCCGGCCGCCTCACTGCGCCAGGTAGTAGAAGTCGTCCGCCGGGAGCTGGCCGCCCACGGACTGCGGGTTTTGCTCCAGCAGCACGGCGAGGTAGCCGGAGAGCTTGTCCTTCATCTCCTGCCCGGTGATGCAGACGATGTTGCAGGCGGGAATGGCCTTCTCCGCCACGGCGGCGGGCACGATGTCGTACTGCCCGACCAGCTGCGCCGCCTCGGCGACGTTTTCATTGACAAAGGCCACGGACTCGGCGTAGTGCTGCAGGAAGGCCTCCACGGCCTCGGGGTGCTGCTGCACGAACTCCGTGCGCGCCACGACCACGCCCGTCAGCAGCGCCGAGGGCGCCTCGGACTCCGCCTGAAGCGCGTCCCACTCCTGCGTAAGATCCAGCGCCACGCGCACGCCCTCGCTCTGGGTCTGCGCCGTGGTGACAAACGGCTGGGGCAGCATGGCCACGGAACCCTCGTTGGCAAGGAGCGCGGCCAGGCACTCGGCGTGCTCGCTCTTCCACTCGATGGTCACGTCGGCGCTAGGATCGATGCCGTTTTCCGACAGTATGTAGTTGAGGGCGTACTCCGGGGTCGCGCCCTTGCCGCTGGCGTAGATCGTGCGGCCGCGCAGGTCCTGGACGGACTGCACCGTCTCGCCGTTTTCCACGATGTAGAGCACGCCCAACGTGTTCACGGCCAGCACCTGCACGCCGCCCTCGGTGTTGTTGTAGAGCACGGAGGCCAGGTTCGCCGGCGCGGCGGCGATGTCCACATTGCCCTGCACGAGGTTCGGCGTCACCTCGTCCACGGAGCCGACGATCTGGAAGCTGTAGTCGTTGTCCGCGATCTCGCCCTTGTCCGCGCCGTCCATGAACTGCACAAGGCCCATGGCCGTGGGGCCTTTAAGCGCCATGACGCGCACGGGCACGGCCTCTTCTTCCGGCTCCGCGCCCGCCTCCGGCGCGGCGGTATTTTCCGGGGACGCGGTCGGAGCGGCGGTCGCCTCTGGCGCGGCGGTCGTTTCCGGCGCGGCAGTCGGGACGGCGGTCGCTTCCGGGGCGGCGGCGCAGCCCGTCAGCGCCAGGAGCAGCAGCGCCAGGGCCAGGAACAGGGATGCACACTTGCGTTTCATAAAAAGATCGGTCCTTTCGCATTTTCCTTGGTCGGGGCGCTCTGGCCCCGCCGATGTGGACTTTACCACAGGGAAAAGCGCCTGTCAATCCCCCCAAAGGCCCTTGCAAGGGGCGGCGCGCTTGGTCTACAATAGACGGGGGGAGACCCCGCAGCCAAAGCGTTTTAGGAGGAAACAGACATGGACATCCGCAGGGCGGAAGAAAAGGACATGCCGCGCATCGAGGAGCTGCTGCGCCAGGTGAACCTGGTGCACCACCTGGGGCGGCCGGACCTGTTCAAATACGGCGCGCGCAAGTACACGCACGAGGAGCTGCGCGCCCTGATCCACGACGACGGGCGGCCGATCTTCGTGGCGCTGGACGACGCGGGCACGGTGCAGGGCTACGCCTTCTGCATCTTCCAGCAGTATGTGGACCACAACATCATGACGGACGTAAAGACGCTCTACATCGATGACCTGTGCGTGGACGAAACCATGCGCGGGCAGCACATCGGCTCGGCGCTCTACGCCTACGTTCTCGGCTTTGCCCGGGCCAGCGGCTGCTACAACCTGACGCTCAACGTCTGGAGCCTGAACGAGAGCGCCCTGCGCTTTTACAAGGCGCAGGGCCTGAAGCCGCAGAAGGTGGGCATGGAGACGATATTGTAGCGGCCCATGCGGTCTGCAAAGAAAAAAAGGGGGCTGAAGAAATGCGGTTTGTGGACGAGGTGCCGGAGCGCGGGCAGTACGACGTGCTGGTCGCGGGCGGCGGCGTGGCGGGCGCGGCGGCGGCGGTGGCGGCGGCGCGCGCCGGGAAGAAGGTGCTGCTGCTGGAAAAGGCGCAGAAGCTGGGGGGCCTGGCGACGCTGGGCCTGATCAACCTCTTTGTGTCCATGTGCAACGGCCGGGGCAAGCAGATCATCTTCGGCATGGCGGAGGAGTTCCTGCGCCTGTCGATCGCGCACGGCTACGGCGAGGTGCCCAAGGACTTTGTCAACGGGCGCATACCGGAGGAAAAGCTCGCTTCCTACGCCGCGGCGGGACAGCTGCCGCCGCGCTACCTCACCCGTTTTTCGCCGGAGATCTTCGCGCTGGAGCTGACGGCGCTGTGCGCAAAATGGGGCGTGGACCTGCGCTTTGACGCGCTGCTGACACGGGTGAAGATGGACGAAGAAGCGGGGCAGCGGACGGTGCGGGGCGTGGTCGTGGAGGAAAAGTCCGGCCCGGCCTATTACGGGGCGAAGATGTTCGTCGACGCCACGGGCGACGGCGACCTCCTGCTGCGCGCCGGCGTGCCCACCGCCGTGCGCGGCAATTTCCACACCTACATGGGGCTGTCGCTGACGCTGGAGAGCTGCGCGCGCGCCGCAAAGACCGGCAACATCGGCGCCGCCACCGGCTATTTTGCCGCCGGGGAGGCCACGCTCTACGGCGAAAAGCACCCCGCGGGCCTGCCGCTGTACGACGGCACGAGCGCCGACGAGGTCAACCGCTATCTCCTGCAGAACCAGCTGGAGATGCTGGAGAAGCTGAAGCAGACGGACCGCCTTGCGCGCGACGTGGTGACGCTGCCGGGCATGCCGCAGTTCCGCACCACGCGCCGCATCGAGGGGGACTACGTCCTGCAGGAGAGCGACGCCTACCGCCACTTCGACGACTCCGTCGCCGCCATCTGCGACTTTGACCGGCGGGACTACCTCTTTGAGGTGCCGCGGCGGACGCTCGTGCGCGGCGGCTGGGCCAATCTCGTCACCGCCGGGCGCAGCGCCGCGGGCGAGGGCTACGCCTGGGACGTGCTGCGCGTGATCCCGCCGGCGATCCTGACCGGGCAGGCGGCGGGGCTGCTCTGCTGCAAGGCGCTGGACGAGGGACGCCCGGTGCATCAAACGGACATCCGCGCGCTGCAGCGGGAGCTGGAGCGGCAGAACGTGCTGCTGCACTTTGACGACGCGGACGTGCCGAGGGGATCCCGCGATCTGCACGAGCACAACGACTGAAACACAATATAGGAGGGCAAGCGAACATGAACGACTTCTTCCGCGACAAACAGGGCGATCCGCTGTACCTGACCGGCCTGCAGGCGCACAACTCCTCCACCGGCACCGACATGCTGGACAAGGCCATACGCGCGGTGCAGCTCTACGGCGGCAACCTGCTGGAGACGCCCATCTACTGGAACGCCGTAGAACCCGAGATGGGGAAATACGACATGAGCCTGGTGAAGGACACCATCGACCGGGCGCGGGCGGCGAACCTTTACCTGATCCTGCTGTGGTTCGCCACCAGCAAAAACGGCCACCCGAACTACGCGCCGGAGTACATCAAGCTCGACCCGCACGCCTACCGCCTGGCGCACGGGGCGGACGGCGCGCCGCTGCCGGCGCTCTCCCCGCACTGCGAGGCGACGCTCGAGCGCGACGCGCTGGCCTTTGAGCAGGTCATGGCCTTCCTAAAGGCGTACGACGGGGACGTGGGCACGGTGCTGGCCGTGCAGATCGAAAACGAGATGGGCCTGGGCGGCACGGACCGCGACTACTCGGAGATCGCGGACGCGGACTACCAAAAGCCCCTGCCGGAGGCGCTGCGCGATGTGGAACTGCCGGACTGCGGCGCGCGCAGCGGGGACGACACCTGGCGCGGGCACTTTGGCCGCCACGCGCACGAGGCCTTCTGCGCCTGGTACCACGCGCGCTACATCGGCCGCATCGCCGAGCGGGGCCGCGCGGTGTACGACGGCGTAAAGCTGATCACCAACGTGATGGTGGGCGAAGGCTCCTATGAGGAGGCCGGACACTGCTACAACAGCGGCGCGGCGGTGGGGCGCGTGATCCCGATCTGGAAGAAGGGCGCGCCGGCGCTGGACCTGGTCTGCCCGGACATCTACAACCAGGAGCAGAGCGTCTATGCCCGCATCTGCTCGCTCTACGCGCGGGAGGACAACGCGCTCTTCATCCCCGAGTCCTCGCCCACGGGCGAGTCCAGCGCCATGAACCTTCTGCGCGCGGCGGCGGAGTACGGCGCGGTGGGCGTGTGCGGCTTTGGCGCGGAGAGCGCGCTGGACAATGCGGGGAACCTTACGGAAGAGGCCTACCCCGTGATGGTCTCCATGCGCATTCTGCAGAACCTTGCCCCGCTTCTCATCCGCTATCGCGGCACGGGGCGCGTGCACCTCTTTTTGCAGGAGGAGTTCGCCACGAAGCAGTACCTGAAGCTGGAAAAGTACCACGTTGTGGCGCATTATCTCCGCGGCGGGGATCTGCGGCACGGCCTGGGCTCGCGCATCAACCTGCGCCTGCCGGAGAACCGCCGCCACCTGGAGGCGCGCGGGCGCGGCATACTGGTGCAGACGGGGGAGGACGAGTTCTTCCTGGCGGGCGCGGGGCTGGCGCTGGACTTCCTCACCCGCCCGGATCCGACGGACGAGAACCCCTATCCGCACCTCGCCTCCCGCCAGGCCAACCAGCTCAACTTCCTCTCGGTGGAGGAAGGGCACTTCGAGGGCGAAAAATGGGTGGTGGACTACCTGCGCAACGGCGACGAGAGCAACTTCTCCCTCTACGCGCACGAGGGCCAGGTGGTGCGTCTGCGCCTGAACCCCAACAAGGGCATGGACGAGCGCTGAGGTCCCCCCTCTTGCGAACAGCAGCGGCGTACACATCGCCGCTGCTGGAGCGTGTCGACAAAGTCGACACGCTTCGAAAAAATGCAAGTTTGCATTTTTTCGAGTGACATCCGGCGTGCCGCGCGCTGCGCGCACAACACGCCGGATACCGGAAACGGTTCCTACGGAACCGTT
>CALWKN010000209.1 GCA_944381265.1 uncultured Clostridia bacterium | reverse complement strand
CCACAAGGCTGACGCCGGCGGTGATGCTGATCTTGTTCTCCTGCATGCAGCCGACCATGCACTTGACGCCCGCGGCGTCGGCGATGTCGGCGATCTGCGCGCCGGTGTAGAGGCCGCCGCACTTCATGAGCTTGATGTTGAAGTAGTCGGCGCAGTGGAGCTTGGCGGCGCGCTGGGCGTCGTGCGGCGTATGGATGGACTCGTCGAGCATGAGCTTGACGTTCGTCTTGTTGCGGGCCATGAGCTCGGAGGCGCCGTCAAAGTCCCACCAGGGCAGGCACTGCTCCACCGCGTCGATGTGCAGCTTCTCGAACGTGGGCAGGACCTCCAGCGCCGTCTCCACGGTGTAGCCCTGGTTGGCGTCCACGCGCAGGCGGACGTTTTCGCCCACGGCCTTGCGGATGAGCGTCAGGGCGCGCAGGTCATCCTGCGGGTTGATGCCGATCTTGACCTTGAGGATGTTGAAGCCCTTCTCAAAGACGAAGCGGCGCGCCGCTGCCTCCATCTTCTCCGGCTCGTCGATGCCGATGGTGATGTCGTTGTGGACGACCGGGTTCGTGCCGCCCAGGACCTTGTAGACCGGAAGATTCTGCTTCTTGCCGATGATGTCGTAGAGCGCGATGTCAAAGGCGCACTTGGCCGAGCCGTTGCTGTAGATGATGCTGTCCATCAGCTTGTGCGCCCCGGCGATGTCCATGGGGTCAAAGCCGATGAAAGCCTGGGCAAACATCTTCAGCACGAGGTAGCAGGTCTCCATCGTCTCTCCCGTGACAAAGCCCAGCGGCGCGGCGGAACCCAGGCCGTAAATGCCCTCGTCCGTATGGATCTTGACCGTCCAGCTGTCCGAGTCCTCGATCAGGCCGAAGGCCACGCGGAAGGGCTGCGCCAAAGGCGCGGAGAACTTTTCGATCTTTACATCGGTGATTTTCATCTGCAGGGCACCCCCATAGCTGTTTTCGAATTTCACGCCGTCCATCGCCGCGGCGCGGCGGGCGGCAACAATGTACTTATGATAGTCCACTTCCGCCCAAAATGCAAGAAAAAAATGTCCGGCTTGCAAAAATTGACCCCAAAAAAGAGGGACTGCGCCGCTCTTTTTTGGGGTCGGGAACTCTACCGTCAGTCGAGAAGGCCGCTTGAGCGCAGATAGCGCAGCTCGCGCTCGACGTGCGTGGCCCGCGCGCCATCGTGCTCGTTGAAGGGGTAGACGGTGATCTGCTTGTCCGAACGGATGCGGTTGTAGGTGGCGTAGTAGCACTTGGCCGGGCAGACGGGGTCGGCCAGGGCCACGGAGGCGAAGACGCGGGCCTGTATGCGGTCGGCCAGGTTCATGGTGTCAAAGTAGCTCAGCGTCTCGTAGACGCGCTCCAGCTCATCCGGATAGGCGCGCAGGTAGTCGTTGACCGCGGCAAAGGAGCCGTGGCGGTGCTCGATGCGGTACTCGATGTTGCTGTTGCTGGGGACGTTGACCAGCGCCAGCTTCGGCCGCGCGTCCAGGCCGGACACCGCCATGCCCAGCGCGCCGCCCTGGCTGGTGCCGCGCACAAAGAGGCGGTCAGCGTCGATCTCCGGCAGCGTCTCCAGGAAGTCCAGCGCCTTGACGCAGTCCATGTACACGGCGCGGTAGTAGTACTCGTCCTTGTTTTGCACGCCCTTGCTGCCGACGTTGGTAAACAGCCCGCTGCCGGAGTAGTGCGCGCAGTTGCCGGTGATGCCGCCCTGCTCGCGGCAGTCGACGGCCAGCACCGCGCAGCCCAAAGCGGCGAAGGCCAGGTGGTCCGAGGGCACGCCGCGGCTGCCGCCAAAGCCGTGGTACTGCACCATGCAGGGATAGGGGCCCGGCCCCGCAAAGGACGGCAGCAGCAGCCAGCCGTGGATGCGCGTCTCGTCAAAGCCGCAGTAGGAAATGTCGTACACCGTCACGGCCCGCGCCGGATAGTCCTCCACCCGCCGCAGTTCCGGCCGCAGGGGCACGGAGAGGGCCTGCGCCCGCGTGCGCGCCCAGAACGCGTCAAAGTCCGCCCGCCGGGTCAGCGGCGGCAGGTAGCTTTCCAGTTCGGCGATTTTTTCCGCAAGGTAGCTCATGCTCATTCCTCCTTTTGCTCCGGCGCAGCGGGGCGGGGCGCGCCGCAGTTCATGCAGAAATTGCCCGCGTTCTGCGCGCCGCAGACCCCGCAGGTCCAAGCGGGGGCCGGCCTTTTCGCGCCGCAGTTCGTGCAGAAGTTGCCCGTGTTCTCCGCGCCGCAGGCCGGGCAGGTCCATTTTTCCTCCTGCGGCCGCTTCCGCCCGCAGTGCATGCAGAAGTTGCCCGCGTTCTGCGTCCCGCAGTCCGGACAGGTCCAGGACGCCTGCGGCGGCGCTTCCGCGGCCCGCTTTTTCCTCTGGCCCAGGGCCAGGAGCTCGGCGGCGTCGGCGCCGCCCGCCTGCGCCGCCATGTGCACGCCCGCCAGGCCGAACATCGGGCCGGTGGAGGGGTTGCCCGCGGCGGCCTTCATGGCCTCGGCCTGCGCCTCGACGATCGTCGCGCCCGCCATGCCGGGGTCGCGCATCACGGCGCGGCGCTGCAGGTCCTTGATCATCTCCTCGTCCGCGCGGGAGGCGGTGACGGAGTTCAGCCCAAAGGAGGAGATCTCGATGCCGCGCAGGGCGGACCACTTCTCGGAGAGCACCTCGTTCAGCGCCCGCGCGATCTCCATGGCGTGGCCGGGCAGGGCGCTGTAGCGCACGCCCTCAGCCGAGACGCGGGCAAAGGCCGGCTGCAGCGCGGTCAGGAGCTCGGACTTCAGCTGCCCGTCGATCTCGCCGCGGCGGTAGGTGTCCACGACATTGCCGCAGACGTTGGCGTAAAAGAGCAGCGGGTCGACGATGCGGTAGGCGTACTCGCCGTAGCAGCGGATGCCGATGTCCATGTCCAGACCGATGTTCTCGTCCACCACGCGGAAGGGCACGGGGTTGGCGGTGCCGTACTTGTTGCCCAGGATCTCCTTGAGATTGAAGTAATAGACGCGCTGGTCGCGCGCCGCGCCGCCGCCAAAGGCAAAGCGCCGCCCGATCTCGCGGAACGTCTCCCGGATGGACTCCCCCAGGCTGCCGCAGAACAGTGAGGGCGTGGGCGAGCCGTCGTAGGTGAACTCGCCCGGCTCGGCGCAGAACTCCACCACCCGGCCCTGGTCCACCACGGCCATGCACTGGCCCTCGTTGACGGCGATGACCGTGCCGCGGGAGAGCACGTCCATCTCGCCGTCGCGGTTGCCGCCGCTGCGGGAAGAGAGGCGCTTGCGCCCCTTTTGCACCAGCACGTCGACGGGCAGCGCCTCGCAATAGATGTATTCCTTCCACTGGTCCGCGAGCGTGCCGCCGATGGCGCCGCCCGCCGCCCGAATCAGACCCATACGCGCATATCCCCCTGTTCTTCGTCGTTTTCTCCATTGTATCGCCGCGCCGGGCGTCTTGCAAGTGCCTTTACGCCGTCACGTCCGCGATCGTGGCCTGCGTGCAGCGCGCCAGGTCCTCCGGGCGCAGCAGGATCTGCGCGCCGCGCATGCCGGCGCTGACGGCGATCTTCTCGCACAGGCGGCAGGTCTCGTCCAGGTACGTGGGGTACTTCTTCTTCATGCCGATGGGCGAGCAGCCGCCGCGGATGTAGCCGGTCAGGGGCAGCAGCTCCTTCATGTGGATCATCTCCACCTTCTTGTCCCCCGCCGCCCGGGCCAGCTTCTTTAGATCCACCTCCAGCTCCACCGGCAGCACACAGACGAGTATGCCCTGTTTTTCCCCGCGCAGCACCAGCGTTTTAAACACCTGCTCCGGCGGCAGGCCGAGCGCCTGCGCCGCGTGCACGCCGCTCAAATCGCTCTCGTCCACCTCGTAATACCTCGTCTCAAACTCGACGCCCGCGGCCTTGAGCAGCCGCATGGCGTTGGTGATCTCCTTGTCCTTTTTCGCCATGTTCCGCACGTCCTCCCCTTTGCGCATACCGAAAAATCATTTCCAAAAATCATTGACAGACCGCCGCATGCGCGATATATTATTCTAAAGACAAATCATATCTCCTCGATTTCTCGCTGCCCGTTTCGCTCTTCTTTCATGTGCCCCGTAGTCGACCGCAGAGGAGGCGTACCACATGAAAAGGCCCCACATCGTTGTCATCGTCGTCTTCACCGTCATCTTCTTCAGTTGGATCCTTTTCGCCGCGGTGCGTTCCCTCTCGTCCTCTTTCTCCGTTCACAAGAGGATCTCCCCGCAGGAGTGCGCGCAGATCGCGCAAGAACTCGCGCTTCCGCTTTGGCCAAGCGCGTTCCTTGCAGAACGCGTCCCGGAGTATTTGGACGAAACCTCCTACGCCTCCGTTCCCAGCCTGCAAAAGCAAAAAAAAAAAAAAAAATCCTCTGTCATTGGGTATTTTCTCGATTTTTCCCCGTCTCGTTCCGCCTCTTATTCCGAAGAAGAGTATTTTTCTTCCGTATCCGTCAGCGTCATCTCAAGCACTTCTTCGCCTTCGTCGGAAACGCAGCGGGCAGAACGTCCCGCTTCCATACACGATGAGTATACAATTTCACAACATGGATTGCAAGTCCAATACATGGAGGCAGGAGGTGTTCCCGATGGTTTCGGCGCTTTGAACAACCCTTCCCTGATTTATACGTTCTCTGCCGACACATACCGCTGCGACATGACCTTCGCCGTCAACGGTCTGCTGACTGCCAAGGTCCGTTCCGCCGCGACGGAAATCGCCCTCGATTCCTTCAGAGAACTGCAAGATGCAGATGCAGTTTCCTGAAATACCTTCCCAATTTTTCGATTTCCCGCGGCGCCCTTGGGGAACAGCCTTTTCCGTTTCCCAAGGGCGCTGTATTGCGGTGTGGGGAGGG
>CALWKN010000208.1 GCA_944381265.1 uncultured Clostridia bacterium | reverse complement strand
AGCGGCGCACGGCGTCGCCCTTGCCCTTGCCGTTGAGGTTGTGCAGCGCGGTGCGCGTGCTGTCGACGTGGCCGCGGTAGCTCTCCGAGATGCCGCGGTCGACGTTGTCCAGCGTCTCGCCGATCTTGCGGCGGACGGCGGAGCCCTTTTCGTGCTCCGTGTCGCCGTAGAGGGGCGCGGACTCAAACTCCGAGCGCGGGCCCATCCGGATGCGCTGCATCAGCTTCATCTCCTCGGCAAGCTCCGCGTCGCTCTTGCTGGAATCGTAGGAGCTGCCCTTCTTCCTTGCCGCGAGGCTGGAGTCTATGGAGGCGCTGACCTTCCCCATGGCAAAGTGCAGCGCTTCGCTGTTGCCGTCCATGTGCTCCAGCAGGCGGTAGGCGGCGGCGCGGAAGACCTTGCCGTCGATCTGGGCCATGGCCAGCTGCACGTCCTGCTGCGGCCCGGGGAGCTTGGCAAAGCTCTCGGTGTACTTGGCGATGGCTGCGACGAAGTAGCGCTTGAGGCCCTCGCTGTAGCTGTCGTAGAGGTAGAGGAAGCGCTCCTTGCCCTTTTCCTCCATCTGCGCGGCGAAGAAGGCGCGGAAGGAGTCCAGGTCCTTGACCGTGTCCGCCTGCTCGCGCAGGGGCTGTTTTGCCACGTGGGTGATCTTCGTGACGCCGTACTCGCCCATGACCTGCTCGCGGTCCGGGGCCTTGAGCGCCTCGTCAAGCTTTGCGTCCGACTCCTTGACGATCTTAAAGGCGCGCTCCAGCAGCTCCTCGTTGGCCGCGCCGAACTTGATGCCCAGGAAGCGGCGCTTGCCCAGCGTGCGGCCTTCGCTGCTGAGGATGTTGTAGGCGGCCAGGCGGTACTCCTCCGCGTTCGGGACGATGGCCTGCATCGCGTTTCGCTCCGCCTCCGTGGGTTCCGCTCCGGCGTTCTTCTGGGCCACGCGCGCCTCCTGCGCCCGGCGGATCAGCGTAGAACGCTTTGCCTCGTCCACGCGCTTGCCGTCCTGCTTGTCCAGCGCGCCGCGGTGAGCCAGGGCCTTGATGAAGAGCCCCTTCTCCTCCTCGCGCAGGGCCTGGTACTTGGCAAGGCCTTCCTTGTCCAGTATGTGCGTGAGGAACTCGGCAAAGCTGCGCAGATCCTGGGCCTTGTCGGCGGCGCGCTGCACCTCGTGGGAGCCGCGGCGGGTGATCTCGCCCGGCGCGCCCTGCGCCGCCATGAAGGCGTTGCGGGCCTCTTTTTCCGCGGAGTTGCGCTTCTTGTCCGCCACCTCGATCAGGTGGAAGGCGCGCTCGATCAGGCGCTCGTCGCCGATCTTGCCGTGGGTGATCTTGGCGCCCCTGCGCCAGCGGCGGCTCTCGCCGGAGAGCATGGCCTGGGCCGCGGCCCGGTACTCGCTCTCGCCCAGGCCGATGAGTTCGTCGACCACAGCGCCGGACTGCCCCGCCACACGATTCTTGCCGGCATCGGCGTACAGGCGCTTGATGCGGTCGCGGGCCTCGCGGTCGTGGTAGCGGTGGCTGAGGGCGTCCGCGGTGAATATGCCGAAGACGTTCTCGTCGCGCGTGCGGGTGATGGCGTCGCGGTGGGCGAGGCCCCAGACGAACAGCGACTGCTGCTCCTCGTTGAGCTGGGAATAGCGCTCGAAGAGGCCGGTGTTCTCGTCCTTTTCCATCAGCGCCTGGAAGAAGCCCTCAAAGGCGCCCTTGCCGTCCACGCCGGCGGCGTTCCTGACATCGTCGCGGCTGGCCATGGAGATGGCCTTGTACTCCTCCCTGCTGATGGCCTTGGCCGCGGCGGGGCTCGCATCCCCATGGCCGCCGGTGGGGTCGGCGCGAAGGGCCGCGGCCTGCTCGGAGATGCCGGTCCTCTCCTCCACGTCGCGCAGCTGCTTGTCGGCAAAGCGCACCAGTGTAAAGGCGCGCTGCACCATGCCCACGTCGATGAAATAGCCCTTGTTGCCCAGGAGCTGCTGGGTGTCCTTGGAGACGAGGTTGACGGCGGCGCGCCAGGCGTCGCCCTTTTCCACGTTGCCGGCGCTGTCCGTCCGGTCCGCCAGGCTGCTCTGCTGCATGGCGCTGCCCGCCCGGCCGCTCTCCTGCGCCTGCTTGCCGCCGATATAGCGCATGACCATCTGCGCGCGCAGCGCCTCGTCGTTGACGGAGTACTTGCGCGTCTTGTTGCCGATCCGCTGTACGAGACCGATGCGGCTGCGGTCGCTCTTGCCCTCGATGGTGCCGCGGTGGGAGAGGCCCTGAATGAAGAGGATCTTCTCCTGGGATCGCGTATCGCCATCGTCCCGGCCCAGGGCCTCGTACTGGGCGTAGAGCTCGGGCGCGCCGCTCTTTTCCAGGCCGGACTTGAGGAAGACCTCGAAGCTCTCGATGTCCTTGACCTTTTCGGCCTCGATGCGCATCTTGCCGCGCTCGACGTCGATGGAGTTGGTGGCGGACCACCTGGTTGCGCCGGAGAGGCCCTCGGTCTGCTCGGCGGCCTTCTCGTGCTCCTTGCGCAGCTTATCGACGCGCACCATCTGCGCGGCGCGGACGAAGTGCATGGCGTCGCGGACGATGGGCTGGTTGTAGAGCGTGTAGGCCTTGGAGTAGCGGCCGTCCTCGGACAGGAGCATCAGTGCGGCGCGGCGGTAGCTGTCGTCGGTGAGCGACACGTCGCCGGTCCTGGCCAGGTCCTGCTTGGCGGCCTGGCGCAGCTTGTCGTCGTGGCGGTCGCTCTTGCGGGCCGGGGCGATGGACTTTACCGCCGC
>CALWKN010000207.1 GCA_944381265.1 uncultured Clostridia bacterium | reverse complement strand
CCCTTACAGGAATGTGCTCGATGGAAAAACGCGCGCGCTTGCCGCCGGGAGGCGCGCAATGCCGCCTTTTTCGCTCTTTCATCCTACACCCGCGGCGAAAAAAAGTCAACGAACCGCCTTGCATTCGCCGCCCGGACGTGCTACAATACGCCAAGAATCGCATATCGCTCATCGACGCCCCGTGGAGCGCGAAAACGCAACTCGGGGCCGAGAGCACTCTGGAGAATCTCCGTGGGGAGTGCCGAAGGTGCAAGGCCGCGTTTTGCGGGCCGAATCTCTCAGGCAAAAGGACAGAGCTGGCTGCGTGTTTCCGCCAAAGTTTTTTTTGCGGCGGCGCGCGCCTCCTGCCGGACCGCGGAAGAATGCTCCGCGGCCCGTTTTTTTTGCCCATCAGAAAGGAGACGCATAACGCCCATGGCTTCCCTGCAGGACGCGCTGCTGCGCGCGGTAAACAGCGCAAACGACTATCTTTCCAGCTATATACTCGTCTTCCTCCTCATCGCCGTCGGCCTCTGGTACAGCGTGCGCACGCGCTTTGTCCAGGTGCGCTGCTTCCCCGAGGGCCTGCGCCGCGTCTTCGGCGGCCTGACGCTGCGCGGCAAGCGCCAGCGCAGCGGCATGAGCTCCTTCCAGGCCCTGGCCACCGCCATCGCCGCCCAGGTCGGCACCGGCAACATCGTCGGCTCGGCCAGCGCCATACTCGTCGGCGGGCCGGGCGCCATATTCTGGATGTGGGTCATCGCCTTCTTCGGCATGGCCACCATCTACGCCGAGGCCACGCTGGCGCTGCGCACCCGCCGCCGCGACGAGGACGGCACGATCCACGGCGGCCCGGTCTACTACATACGCGCCGCCTTTCCCGGGCGCTTTGGCAAGTTCCTCGCCGGGTTCTTCGCCGTGGCGATCCTGCTGGCGCTGGGGTTCATGGGCTGCATGGTGCAGTCCAACTCCATCGGCTCCACCTTTTCCACGGCCTTTGGCATACCAAGCTTTGCCGTAGGGCTGGCGCTTGTCGTAGTGTGCGCCGCCATATTCCTTGGCGGCACGCAGCGCCTTGCCGCGGTGACGGAAAAGCTCGTGCCCGTCATGGCCGTCGTCTTCCTGCTCGGGGCGCTCCTCGTGCTCGCCGTGCGGGCGCGCTACCTGCCCGAGACCTTTGCCATGATCTTCCGCTACGCCTTCCAGCCCCAGGCGATACTCGGCGGAAGCCTGGGCTTTGCCCTGAAACAGGCCGTGACGCAGGGCGCCAAGCGCGGCCTCTTCTCCAACGAGGCGGGCATGGGCTCCACGCCGCACGCCCACGCCCAGGCAAACGTCTCCGACCCGCACGACCAGGGCGTGGTAGCCATGATCGGCGTATTTCTGGACACGTTCGTGGTGCTGACGCTCAACGCCCTTGTGATCCTCTCTACGCTCTACGTCTCCGGCGGGCCGCTTGCCGGCGGCTACTTTGGCGACATCACGCGGGAGCTTGACAGCGCGAACCTTGCGCAGGCGGCCTTTGGCTCGGTGATGGGGCAGGAGTTTGGCGCGGTCTTTGTGGCGGTCTGCCTGTTCTTCTTCGCCTTCTCCACGATCCTTGGCTGGAACCTCTTTGGCAAGATCAACGCCGTCTACCTCTTTGGCAAGCGCGCGGCAAAGCCCTACGCGGTGCTCTCGCTGCTCTTCCTCTTCCTTGGCACGCTCACCTCCAACGACCTGGTCTGGGGGCTTACGGATCTGTTCAACAACCTGATGGTGCTGCCCAACGCCATCGCCCTCTTTGCCCTGACCGGCACGGTGCTCTCCATCGTCCACCCCCCGCGCCGCTGAGAGGCGCAGCAAAAAACTTGCGCCTGCCCCCTTCCGCCCCGCCGGACAGACCGCGGCGCGTCCCCGAAAAAAACGGGGACGCGCCGCGTTTTGCTTGGCAAGTCTTTTCTAGCGGCCGCCGGTGTCGACGGGGAGCGTAACGTAGGCGGGGGCGCCGGAGGCGGTGGCAAAGACGCAGATCTCGTAGGGGTCGTTGGCGCGGTCGCCGGTGTAGGCGGCGGTAAGGGCGGTGGGCGCGGCGCCGTCGCCGAGCGAAAAGGCGCAAAGCGCTTCCTCCTCGCGGCAAAAGCGCTGCACCTGGGCGCTGCCTTCCGGGACGCAGAGCGCCTCGCCGTAGAGCGTGCCGGCGGCAAGGGCGGCGTTTTGCGCGACCCAGCGCGTGTCCGCCGTGCCAAGGCCCTGCTCGTGCCAGTAGACGTTGCCCGCGTCCGTGCAAAAACACAGGCTCCAGCTCTGCGGCCCGTCGTAGCGGAAGGCGAGTATGCGCTCGACCTCCTCGCCCCGGGGCAGGCGGTAGGAGGCGCGGTGCACGGGCCGGAAGGCCTGCGCCTCCTCGTCCAGCGCGGCAAAGCAGAAGCAGTCGGTGCGCCCGCGCTCCTCCAGGTAGGCGACCTTCCAGTCGCCGGCCTTCCACACCGGCGCGCCGCCGCGGCACAGGGGCTCGGCGTCCTGCAGCGGATAGGATCTGCCGCCGTGGCTGGCGGTGCGCAGCACGGGCGTCTCCTCGCTCAGCAGCGCGAAGGTGAGCAGGTCGCCGGGGAGGCCGGCGTCGGACTGGCTGGGCAGAAAGGCGCTGCCGGAGGAGAGCGAACCGCTCTCCAGCGTCGTCTCGGCGAGCAGCGCCTCGTCCTCGCCCTGCTGCAGGCGCTCATCGAAGATGCGCAGTCGCCAGGCGTCGCCGTCCGTCTCCGTCCAGGTAAAGGCGCCCGTCTCGGCAAAGTGCCCGTACTTCTTGGTCTGCACAAGCGAGGTCACGTACTGGCCCGGCGCCACCGTGTACAGGCGGCGCACCTCGCCGCTCTCAAGGTCCAGCGCGGCGAGGAACTGCCCGGTCCCCTCCGTGCCGACAAACAGCACGCCGCCCAGGTTCTGCAGCGCCAGGGCCTGCGTGACGGGGCCGGTCTCGCTCTTTAGCTCCCGCGCGGGAGCGATTCGCACCTGCTCCTCCCCTTCCGCGGGCACAGCGGCAAGGGGAGAGGCGCAGGCGGTGAAGTCCGCGTCCACGGGCTCCGGCGTGGCGGTGGGCGTGGGCCAGGGTTCGCTGGTGATCAGCGGAACGCCCAGCTTGTCCCGCGGCGTGCAGGCGATGAGCAGCGCAAGCGCCGCAAAGCCCATCCCCGCAAGCAGCGCGCGCTTCCAGTATCTGTGCATGAAAAAGGCTCCTTTTTTTCGGAAAATCGCGGCGTCCGGGCTCACTTGGGCATCTCGACGTCGAGCACGCAGAGGTAGTCCTGGA
>CALWKN010000206.1 GCA_944381265.1 uncultured Clostridia bacterium | reverse complement strand
GCTGTCGTTTTCGATCTCCTACGCCTACCGCGTGCTGCCCATGCTGATGGAGGAATTCCAGAACATCCTCCTCTCCTACCGCCTGCGCGGCAATCCGCCGGCGCACGAGACGTGGACGGGCAAGGTGCGCTACCTCGTCTACCAGGTCAAGATCGTCATGCAGGCCTTCTACCCGCTGATGCTCAACACCGCAAAGCGCTCGCGCACGACGGTGGAGGCGCTGGAGATCAAGGGATACCGCTATGCCGCGGTGGACAAGCAGGTCAAGCGCATGAAGCTGCGGACCCTCCAGGTCACGGCGAACGACTGCCTGTTCCTGGCGCTCTCCCTGCTGTGGATATCGCTGGCGATGCTGGGCTCCGCACTGTTCTAAGGAGGAAGGCTTCATGAAGATCGACTTTCACACCCATGGAAAGCTGGCGAAGAAGCTGCCGTTTTCCATTCCGTACACGAATTGGCTCTTTGACGAGGCAAAGAACGCGGGACTGGACGCGCTGTGCCTGACGGAGCACTTCAACACGCTGCAGTTTGACGAGGTCTACGGCTACATCCTCTCCATCAGCCGCCGGGAGGGCGATTCCCTGCTGCTGCCCAACGGCCTTAGGCTGTTCGCGGGCATGGAGACGGACATCGCCGAGGGCGGGCACATACTCTCCATCGGCCCGGCGGAGGAGATCCTGGCGCTCAACCGCGCGCTCGCGCCGCACAAGGAGCCGGGGCGTTTTCTCCCCTTCCGGGAGCTGATGGAGCGCTTCCGGCAGACGCATGTGTTGGTGGGCGCAGCGCACCCCTACCGCGCGGGCGGGCACATTCCGGAGCTGCCCGCGCAGGATCTGATGCACCTGGACTTCCTCGACCTGAACGGCAAGGACCTGGCGCTGGAATGCGAGCGCACGCAGGAGCGCACCTACGCCCTGGGCGCGCAGCTGCGCAAGCCCGTCGTCTCGGGCAGCGACACGCACCAGGCGGTGCAGTACGGCTGCGTATACACCGAGTTCCCGCAGGAGATCTCCACGCTGCGCGAGCTGCACGCGCAGATGGTGGCGGGGCGCTACCACATCGTCCTCTCCGAGGAGGCGCCCTTCCGCGTGCGCACGGCGACGCTGCTCAAGCGCGCGCTCAAGGAGATCCACGCCCTGGGCGGGGACTATGTGCAGGTGCTTCTGGGCGCGTAGCGGGCGCGTTTTTCGTTCATGGAAATTTTTCCGCCCGGGATTTGCCGCCCGGGCGGTTTTTATGCTATGATGGTTCTGTGCGAAGCGATTCCGACAAAAAAGGAGGCGCGCCTTACATGGTGCTTCAGTTTCCCCGCATGCCCGATACGCCCACGCGGGCGGACGCGCTGATCCTGGACTACATTTCCAACAACACGGAGGGCTTTCTCTTCTCCTCCATCGGCCAAATGGCGCGCGCCCTCGGCCTTTCCGAGGCGACGATCTCGCGCTTTGTGCGCCACGTCGGCTGCAGCGACTTTAAGGAGCTCAAGCAGGTCGTCATGCGCCAGGCCGCCTTCGACGGCCCGGCGGGAAAGATCGCCGCGACGCTGAACGAGGGCGCGGAGTTCACCCTCTCCTCCTGGGTCGCGCGCCAGCAGCAGAACCTGCAAAAGACGCTCGAGGGTATAGACGAGGGGGAGTTTGCCGCGGCGGTGCAGGCGCTGCTGGCCGCGCGCCGCGTCTTCATCCACGCCAAGAGCGCCTCCGCGTCGCTGGGGCAGCTGCTCTTCTTCCGCCTGCGCCGACTGGGGATCGAGGTCTCGCTCCTGCCCTCGGGCGGCTCCGAGGTGCTCGAGGGGCTGGCCCAGGTGCGCGCCGACGACCTCGTCGTGCTCTTCAGCTTCTCCAAGGTCTCGCGGGAGGGGCGCGTCCTCCTGCAGTGCCAAAAGGAAATCGGCTACCGCACGCTCTCCTTCTCCAGCCGCGCCTTCCTCCCCGAGGGCGAGCGCGCGGACATCAACCTGTTTGTCTACCGGGGCGAGGCGAAGGAGTACCACTCCATGGCCGCGCCCGCGGCCCTTGTGGACGCGCTGGTCGTGGCGCTCTCCCAGCAGATGGGCGCGGAATCCGTCCGGCGCCTCGGCCGCCTGCACACCATGAAGCGCGCCTACGCGCCGGACCGCTGACACAGGAGGACCTATGAAAGAAATTTCTGGGCGCGCGCTCTTTCGCATCGCGCTGACGGTCTTTGCACTCTTTCTCGCCATCCATTACTGGGCGGGGATCGCGCAGTTCCTCGGCATGCTGCTGGGGGCGTGCGCGCCGCTGCTGCTCGGGCTGTGCCTGGCCTATCCCTTAAACCTTCTGATGCGCTTTTACGAGCGGCACTTCTTCCCCCGGTCCCGCCGCAAGGGGCTTTCGCGGGTGCGGCCGGGGCTGTGCCTGCTCTTCGCCTTTTTGACGCTGCTGGGGGCGCTCGTGTTCGTATGGCTGCTGGTCATCCCGCAGCTGAGCCGCTGTCTGCAGCTGCTGTTGACGCAGGTCCCGGTGGCGGCGGAAGCGGCGGTGCAGTACCTGGCGGCGCAGGGCATACTGACGCCGGAGCGGGTGCAGGGGATCGCGGAGTGGGCCGCCTCGTTCGACTGGCAGTCGCGGCTGATGGACATCCTCTCCTTCTCCGCCGCCGGGGCGACCAGCGTGCTCTCCTCGCTCCTCGGCGCGGCGGCAAGCGTGCTCTCCGGCTTTGTCACCGCCTTTTTCGCCGCGACGTTTGCGGTGTTCGTGCTGCTGAACAAGCGGAAGCTGGCGGATCAGGGACAGCGGCTGATGCGGCGGTACCTGCGCGAGCCGGTGCGCGAGCGCCTGCTCTACGTGCTGCGCACGCTGGACGACTGCTTCCACCGCTTCATCGTCGGGCAGTGCGCGGAGGCGGCGGTGCTGGGCACGCTCTGCGCGCTGGGGATGCTCCTGCTCGGCCTCCCCTACCCGCTGATGATCGGCGCGCTGACGGCCTTTACCGCGCTGATCCCCGTCGTCGGGGCCTACCTTGGCGCGGGCGTGGGCGCGCTGCTCATCGTGATGGAGTCCCCGGTGCAAGCGCTCGTCTTCCTGGTCTTCATCGTGGTGCTGCAGCAGATCGATGGCAACCTGATCTACCCGCACGTGGTGGGCTCCTCGATCCAGCTGCCCGGCATCTGGGTGTTCGCCGCCGTGACCGTGGGCGGCAGTCTGTTCGGCATCCCCGGCATGCTGATCGGCGTGCCGCTGGCCGCCTGCGCCTACCGCCTGCTGCGCAACGACGTGAACAAAGGCGCGCCCGCCGCCAAATCCTAGAAAACGCCCGCCGCTCCGGGAACTTTCCCCGGGCGGCGGGCGTGCAGACTGTCGAAAAAGTAGGATCGCTCTCTTGGGGATGCATGAAGGGGCCACAGCCCCTTCATTTTCAATCCGCAGCGGCGGCGTGTACGCCGCGAGGAACGGTTCCGTAGGATCCGTTTCCGGTATCCGGCGCCCTGCGCGCAGCGCGCGGCGCCCCGGATGTCACTCGAAAAAATGCAAACTTGCATTTTTTCGAAGCGTGTCGACTTTGTCGACACGCTCCGCGGCCCGCCGCTCCCCCTTCCGCAAGGGAGACCGGCGGGCCGTTTTGTCATTCCAAAAAGAACTCGTCCTCCAGCAGGGCGCAGAGGGCGTGGTAGACGGGAA
>CALWKN010000205.1 GCA_944381265.1 uncultured Clostridia bacterium | reverse complement strand
TGGGCGATGATGTCGGCGCGGCGCGCCTCCAGGCCGGGGAAGGCGCGCGCCTGCGGCGGCAGGTCCCAGAGCCGGTCCAGCCAGGCGCGCACCGCCGCCGCGGGGAGCCAAAATCCGTGTACCTTTTCCTCCGCGTACGTCTCCAGGCGCTGCTCCATGGCCGCCAGCGTCGTGATCGTGCCGCCGACACCCACCAGTTCCGCCCCCGCGGCGGCGGCAAAATCCGGCCGCACGGCGGCAAGCGCCTCGTCCAGGAAGGCCGTCGCCACGGCGCGGTCCTGCATAAAGCGCTCCTTTAGGCGCACCGCGCCCGCCTGCAGGCTCACCGCCCGCTGCACCGCGCCCGCGCCGTAGACCAGCTCCGTCGAGCCGCCGCCGATGTCCAGCACCAGCGCCCGCCGCCCCTCCGCCGCACCGAGGTAGGCCAGGTTCGCCTCCTCCGCGCCGGAGAGCACGTCCACCTCCAGGCCGCAGCGCGCCCGCAGCGCCCGCAAAAGTTCCTCGCGGTTGACCGCGTCGCGCACGGCCGAGGTGGCAAAGGCCAGCACCCGCTCCGCGCCCGCCGCCCGCGCCTGCGCGCAGAAGCGCGCCACCGCCTCCACCGTGCGCGCCATGGACTCCGGCTGCAGGCGGCGCTGCGCCGTGCCCGCGCCAAGGCGCGTCGTCTCCATCTCCTGCCGCGCCCGCCCGCCGCACAGCAGGAGCAGCCGCACCGAGTTGCTGCCGATGTCGATCACCGCGACGCTCGTTTCCCTATTCATCCGTTCTCTCCTCTTCCCGTATAGAATGCAAAAAAATACGGCCCCGCGCGTCTGCCTTTACGCGGGGTCGTCTTCTTCCTCTTCTTCGGCGGGGTCGCCCGTTTCGGGTTCGCCCGACTCAGGGGTGTCCGACTCGGGGGCGCCCGCGTCCTCCGGCGCCTGCGAGGCGGTGGGCAGCTCCATGCGGGGCTGGACCTCCGTCTCTTCTTCCGGCTGCGCCTGCGCGTCCTCGGAAGCGACGAAGAGGATCTCCCCCTGGCGCACATAGCCCAGCTCCTCGCGGGCCATGCGCTCGATGTAGGCGTCGGTCTGGGCAAAGTCCAGGTCGCTCTGCAGGGCCACGGCGCGCAGGCGCAGCGCGTCCAGCTCGGCGTTGAGCTCGTCGATGCGCGTCTGGGCCTCGGCGATGGAGCGCTCCTGGCTGATGTACCGCCAGGAGAACCAGACGGCGGCGCCGAGCAGCACGAGAAGCACCGCCAGGCGCACGGAGCGCGTCAGTCTGCGTCTGCGCATGGGGCGGACACTTCCTTTCCTAACCATCTTACCGCCCATTATAGCCGCGCGCCCGCGCCCTGTCAACCGTTTGCGGGCGCGAAAATTCGCCGCGATTTTCCGCGTTTTTCCCCCGGCCGGCCGCCCGCACCGCGCGCCATTTTTCGCCCAGGCGGCGCAGCGCGTAGAGCACGGTGGAGGCGCAGAGGAAGAAGCCCACCGCCGCGCCCAGCAGCGCGTAGGGGCGCAGCGCCGGGGCCTCCACCCGCCGCAGCGCCAGGAACAGCAGCGCCCCGGCGGCGCAGGCGAATCCCATTTCGGGCAGGGCGCTCCAGGCGGGGCCTTTGTCGAACAGCGCCGCGCGCGCGGCCTGCAGCCCCCCGTAGACGAGGGCGATGCAGGCGCCCGCCGCCGCCATCAGCAGGAAGACGCGCGCCTGCCCCAGCGTCTCAAAGAGCATCCCGCCGCCTCCCTACCGGAACAGACCGGCGAAGAGCCCTTTTCGCGCCGGCTTTTCGTCCTGCACATACTCCAGGGCCGTGATGCGCCCCTCCACCGCCAGCACGCCCTCCTCCAGGTCCAGGCGCACGATGTGCAGCCCCTCGCCGCCGAGCACCAGCACCCCAAGGTCCGTCAGCAGCACCACCTCTTCCTCGTTGAAGGCCTCCACATCCGCAACGCCCGTAAAGGCCGCGCTCTGCCTGTCGCGCAGTTCCGCCGTGTGCGCCCGCGCCCGCCCCAGGCGCCCCTTGTCCTCCAGCATCTCCCGTCCGTTCATGCCTCGCGCCCTCCTTCGCCGTTTTCCCTCCATCCATATGCGCCGCCCCGCCGCCGTATGAAAAAGCATCCCCCGGAAAAGTGCTCCGGGGGATGCCAGACTGTCGAAAAAGTAGGGTCACTCTCTTGGGGATGCATGAAGGGGCCACAGCCCCTTCATCTTCAATCCGCAGCGGCGGCGTGTACGCCGCGAGGAACGGTTTCGTAGGAACCGTTTCCGGTATCCGGCGCGTTGTGCGCGCAGCGCGCGGCACGCCGGATGTCACTCGAAAAAATGCAAACTTGCATTTTTTCGAAGCGTGTCGACTTTGTCGACACGCTGGCATCCCCCGGAAAAGTGCTCCGGGGGATGCCAAAGGGCTGCGCGCTTTAGCGCGAATGGTAGGCTTCCTGGATCCGCGCCTGCATGTCCTCGTTGACCTGGTCGCCGCCGTGCGTGCGGCTGTTGAGGAAGTGGATGCAGAACTGGCCGTCGAAGTTGTTGGTGGTGATGCGCTCGCCGCCGTGCGGCATGCCGTTCATGGCCGCGGCGTAGGTCACGCCGTCGTAGGTGAGCAGGATCGCCCGGGCGCTCCAGGTCCACTCGCCGCCGAAGATCTCGTACATGGTGGCGGTGTCCTTGGCGGTGAGCGGCTCGGAATCCAGGTGGTTGTCGCCGCCGTAGCGGGCGCAGGTGAAGGACTTGCCCGTCAAAACGTCGGTCACAAGGTAGGTGTCGCCGTAGTCGATGGCGGAGTCGAGCTTGCCGCTCCACCAGTCCTCCAGCACGATGTCGCCGTTCACCTGCGTGGGCTGCACGACGACCGTCTCCTCCTCTTCCTCCTCCGGCACGACGGTGCTGACGTTCGTTGCGGACTTGTTCAGCGCCGTGAGCGTCTGCGCCCCGGCGATGCCGTCGGCGGAAAGCCCCGCGTCCTTCTGAAAGGCGCGCACCGCCGCGGCCGTGGCCGTGCCAAAGAAGCCGGTGGCCTCGGTGTCAAGATAGTTAAGCTCGATCAGCCGCTTTTGCATATCGCGCACTTCTTCGCTCTCGTCGCCCTGCTGCAGCACGCCGGAGGACGCGCTCTGCCCGCCGCCCTGCGCCGCCTTCTCCAGCGCGGCAAATGTCTTCTCCCCGGCAACGCCGTCGGCGGAAAGGCCCGCGTCCTGCTGGTATTTTTTCAGCGCGCTCTCGGTGGCCGAGCCAAAGTAGCCGGTGGCCTCGGTGTCAAGGTAGCCAAGCTCGATCAGCATCCGCTGCAGCTCGGCGACGCGCCCGCTCTCGTCGCCCCGTCGCAGCGCCTCCGAGGAGGAAGAAGCGGAAAGCGCGGTGCTGCTCTTGCCCTCTTCCAGCGCGGCAAGCGTGGCGCTGCCGGCGACGCCGTCGGCGGAAAGGCCGTTGTCCCTCTGGAAGGCCGTGACCGCATCTTCTGTGGCGGAGCCGAAGTAGCCGGTGGCCTCGGTGTCAAGGTAGCCAAGGCCGATCAGCTTCTCCTGCATCGCCCGCACCGCCTCGTTTTCGTCGCCGCGGCGCAGCAGGGAGGCGCCGCCGTCCCCCTCCTCCACCTCGCCCTCGATGTCAAGGTAGCGCGCGGCGATGTAGCCGGTGCGGGAGCCGTCCTCCACCAGCGCCCAGTCGCCGGAGAGGGAGCGCACGTCCACCTCGTCCCCCTCGCGGATCGTGGCCAGGGCCGCGGAGGAGGTGGAAGCCCCCTCCCGCAAGATCACCGTGGCGTTGGCCGTGCCCGTGGCGGCCGCGGCGGGCACGGTCGTGCCCAGCAGCACCGCCGCGCAGGCGCACAGCGCCGCGCTTGTTTTCCCGATCCCATATCGCAAAACGTTCGACCTCCGATCGTCTCTCTTCATTTCGCCCCGCGCGTCGGGGCCGACCTGCCCGTCCAGTATAGCGCCCCGCGCGCCATTTTTCAACAATTCCGGAAAATCGCTACAACTTCGTTACATCTCCCGCGGGGCAAAAATGGGGCGCGGCCCGGCGCGCGGCGCATACATTCCCCGCCCCGCGGATATGCTCTAAGGGAACGCCATTCCCCTTTTGGGGCGGCAAAATCCGGAAAAAATGGCGCTTTTTACGCGAACTTTCCTTGTACCGCACAGCGGAATGTGATAGAATCATCAAAGACGGTTCTGCGATTTTTTTGGCATCTCGAGTTTGGAGGATCGAAATGGAACGAACGTATAACGTAGAGTGGATCAAGGACTCCATCGTCGGCAACCTGGAGCGCAACTTCGGCTGCTCGCTGGACGAGGCAACGGAAGAGCAGGTCTACCAGGCCGTGGCCCTGACCGTGCGCGATCAGGTGATGGATAAGTTTCTCGAGTCGCGCCATCTGCGCCACGCGGAGAAGGCGCGCCGGGTCTACTATCTTTCGGTGGAGTTCCTCATGGGCCGCGCGCTGCACAACAACATACTGAACCTGATGCGCACGCGCGACTACCAGCAGGCGCTGAAGGACCTGAACATCTCCATGGACGCCATCGCCGAGCAGGAGGCCGATCCGGGCCTTGGCAACGGGGGCCTTGGGCGCCTTGCGGCCTGCTTCCTGGACTCCCTGGCCACGCTGGACATGCCGGCCATGGGCTGCTCGATACGCTATGAGTACGGCCTCTTCCGCCAGAAGATCGTCGACGGCAACCAGGTGGAGCTGCCGGACAACTGGTTGGAGAACGGCTGCCCCTGGGAAGTGCAGCAGGGCGACACCTGCGAGGTCCACTTCGGCGGGCGCGTGGTGGAAGAGGAGATCGGCGGGCGCAAGGTCTACCGCCAGGTGGACTACAACACGGTGCTGGCCGTGCCCTACGATATGCCCTGCGTGGGCTACGACGTGGACAACGTCGTGCCGCTGCGCCTGTGGAGCGCCCGCGCGCCCAAGCGCATCAACATGGAGTACTTCAACAAAGGCGACTACGTCCGCGCCATGGACGAGCGCAACCTTGCCGAGGTCATCTCCAAGATCCTCTACCCCGAGGACAACCACTACGAGGGCAAGGAGCTGCGCCTCAAGCAGCACTACTTCTTCACCTCCGCCACCGTGCAGTACATCATCAAGAACTATAAGAAGCACTACGGCACGGACCTGACCAAGCTGCCGGAAAAGGTCGTCATCCACATCAACGACACGCACCCGGCGCTCGCCATCCCGGAGATGATGCGCGTGCTGGTGGACCAGGAGGACATGTCCTGGGAGGACGCCAAGCGCGTGGTGGAGCACACCTTTGCCTACACCAACCACACCATCATGGCCGAGGCCCTGGAGCGCTGGCTGGAAGAGATTATTAATAACTCGCTGCCGCGCATCTACCAGATCCTGCAGGGCCTGAACGAGGACTTCTGTCAGAAGCTCTGGCAGTACTACACCGGGCAGTGGGAGCGCATCGGCGGCCTTGCCATCATCTCCT
>CALWKN010000204.1 GCA_944381265.1 uncultured Clostridia bacterium | reverse complement strand
GGGAGTTCCGCGAAAAGGAGAAGGAAATCGCCGCGGCACGCTGAAGCCTTCCCGGAGAACAGAGAAAAGGCGCTTCCCCAAACGCGGGTTTTGGGGAAGCGCCTTTGTCGTCTTTTGGGCTTTGCGGAATTTAGCGGCGGGTGGCGGCGCGCAGCAGGGCGGCGCTCACCGGCGCCTTCGTCTCCTCGTCGATTAGGCCGAAGTTCATGCCGCGGTAGCTCCACAGCGCCCGGCCGATGCCGTGCTGCGTGCAGAAGGCCGCCACGTCCTGCGTCCAGGCGGCGCGGCTCTCTAGGTCCGCCTCGTCGATGGCGCCGTACTCGCCGCAGTACAGCGGCAGGTCGTGCTCGGCGATGAAGTCCGCCGCCGGCTGCAGGAAGCGGAAGACGAAGTCGCGGTCCATGTAGGTCAGCCCCTCGTAGAGGTCCATGCGGCGGCCCGTCTCGCGGGCGAAGTCGAGGTAGTCGTCCAGCGGCGCGGGGTAGCTCACGTCGCGGTTAAAGCGCACGGTGTCCTCGTTCCAGAAGGCGTGCTGGTGCGTCATGGCGAAAGGCTCGTACATGTGGAAGTTGTAGATCACCTTCGGGTCGTCGAAGATCGGCATGTCCTTCAGCTTCCAGACGTTGTTGTAGTCGATGCCGCCGATGACGATGGCGTGCTCGTCGCCCGTCTCGCGGATGGCGGCGATGGCGCGGGTGGCCAGCGCGTTCCAGCGGCTGGAGTCGGGCTCCACGATCTCGTTGAGCAGCTCAAAGAGCATGTGCCCCTCGTTCTTATAGCGCTTGGCGAACGCCTGCCAGATGGCCAGGAACCGCTGCTGCATCCCCTCGTCGCCAAAGAGTATGATCTTGTCCGGCTCGTTGAAGGAGAAGCCGGGCGCGCGGTGCAGGTCCAGCACCAGGTTGATGCCGTACTTTTTGCACCAGGAAACGCAGTTGTCCAGCTGGGCAAAGCCCGCCTCCTTGTAGACGAAGGGCTTGTCGTCGTCCTCGATCAGCGGGTAGTCGAAGGGCACGCGCACGTGGTCAAAGCCGAAATCCGCGATGCGCTGTATGTCCTCTTCCGTGATGAAGCGGTCGAAGTGGTGCTCCGGGTCGCGCTGCAGGTTGCCCTCCAGGTACTGCGACAGCCAGCCGCCCAAGTTCACGCCCGCCATGTAGCCGGTGAGTTTCTTCATAGCCGTCCTGCCTCCTTCGCATTCTATGTGTTAAGTTTTTTCGACGAGAGGGCGTCGGTTTCCTGCCGCCCGCCCGTCTTTCCCGCGCAAAATCGACCGCTTGGCGCGCAGAAACGCCCGCTTGCGGACAAAGGCGCGACAGGCGCGGGGGTTTTCCGCTATACTGGCATCAGCAAGGGAAGGAGGGAGCCCAATGAAGCTCAGATTCGAAGCGGCGGCGGGCGAGGCGGAAGTCCTCGTGCGCGGAGACGCCGGCGACCCGGAGGTGCCCCGGATCCTGGCGGCGCTGCAGAGCGCCTGCCGCGCGCGGCAGGGACAGTTGCTGCTGCGCAAGGCGGGCACGGAGCGGGAGTACCTGCTGGAGCCGGAGCAGATCGACTACTTCGCCGCGCGGGAGGGCGGCGTGCTGGCCCGCTGCGGCGGGGAGACGTACGAGTCGCGGCTCAGGCTCTACGAGCTGTGCGCCGCGCTGCGGGCGCAGGGGTTCGTGCAGATCAGCAAGGGCGTCGTGGTGAACGTGCGGGCCGTGCGCGCGGTGGAGGCGGAGTTCAGCGGCAACTACACGGCGCTTCTGCGCGACGGAAAGACAAAACTCACCATCTCGCGCTCCTATATGCGCGAATTCCGCAACTATGTGCTGGAGGGAAGATGAAACATGAAGAAATTCTTGCTCTATTTGGAACGGGGCCTTGCCATCGGTTTTCTTGTCACGACGTTTTGTCTCCTCGTAAACACGGGCGCGAACGAGACCATGCGCCAGGTGCTGGTGTGGATGATCGCCTCCGCGCTCTACGGCGTGATCTCGCTGCTGTTTGAGATCGATTCGCTGCCCCTGCCCGCGGCCACGGCGCTGCACCTTCTGCTCTGCACGGCGGTGACGAGCCTGTCCGCCTGGGTCCTCGGCTACGCCGACAGCCTTCTGGGCATGGCCCTGCACGTCTTCCCGACGTTCCTGGCCATCTACGCCGTGATCTACCTATCGATCTTTGCGAGCATCTGGATCGGCGCGCGCAGGATGAACCGCAAGCTCGGCGCGCGGTGAAGAGGCCCTTTCGTTTCCGCCGCGCATGGTGTATCATGGAGGGGAAGAAGCCGCCCCGAACGCGGGCGGCGGAAAGAGGTGTACCATGAAATTCTCCGAAATGCCGTACCGGCGGCCGGATATCCCCGCGCTGCGGGAGAAGCTGGACGCGCTGCGCGCCCGCATCGAGGGCGCGAAAAGCGCGCAGGAGGCCGAGCGCGCCTTCCGCGAGTCGGACGAGCTGTCCAAGGACTACGCCACGCAGACCACGCTCTCCTACATCCGCCACAGCATCGACACGCGCGACCCCTTCTACGACGCGGAAAACGCCTTTGCCGACGAAAACGCCCCCGCGGTGCAGGAGGCGGCGCAGGCGCTGAACCTGGCGCTGCTGCGCTCGCCGTTCCGGAAGGAGCTGGAAGAGCGCCTGGGCGCGCTGCTCTTTACCAATTTGGAGATCGAGGTGCGAAGCTTTGATTCCCGCAACCTCTCCCTCATGCAGGAGGAGAACCGGCTTGAAAGCGAGTACCAGAAGCTCTACGCCTCGGCCCTGGCGGACTGGGAGGGCAAGAAGATCCCCCTGCCGCAGCTCGGCCCCTACCAGATCTCCCCGGACCGCGCCGTGCGCCGCCGCGCCTGCGAGGCGCAGGGCCTCTGGTTCGACGCCCACCGCGAGGAGCTGGACGCGCTCTACGACGCGCTGGTGCGCAACCGCACCGAGCAGGCCCGCGTCATGGGGCATGAGAACTTCATCCCCCTGGCCTACGACCGCCTGGGCCGCAACTGCTACGGCCCCAAGGAGGTCGCCGCCTTCCGCGACCAGATCGCAGGCGAAGTCGTGCCGGTGACAAACGAGGTGCGCGCCCTGCAGGCGCGGCGCCTGGGCCTTGAGCGCCTTTCGATCTGCGACATGAACCTCACCTTCCCGGACGGCAACGCCGCCCCGCAGGGCAGCCCGGAGGAGATGCTCGCCGCCGGGCGGCAGATGTACCGCGAGCTCAGCCCCGAGACGGCGGAGTTCGCCGACTTCCTCTGGGAAAACGAGCTGCTCGACGTCCTGAGCAAGCCCGGCAAGGCCCCCGGCGGCTACTGCACGGACATCGCCGCCTACGGCGCGCCCTTCATCTTCTCCAACTGGAACGGCACCAGCGCCGACGTGGACGTGCTCACCCACGAGGCGGGCCACGCCTTCGCCGCCTACCGCGCCATGCGCCGCAAGGACCTGCCCTCCAACCTCTGGACGCCGACCATGGACGCCGCCGAGGTCGACTCCATGTCCATGGAGTTCCTCACCGCGCCCTGGCACGGCCGCTTCTTCGGCGACGCCCTGCGTAAGTACGAGCTCGGCCACGCCGAGGACGCGCTGACTTTCCTGCCCTACGGCTGCATGGTGGACGAGTTCCAGCACCGCGTCTACGAGGAGCCGAGCCTCACCCCGGCGCAGCGCAACGCCCTCTGGCTCGACCTGGAGAAGAAGTACCGCCCCTGGCTGGACATGGACGGCCTGCCCTTCTACGCCCGCGGCGCCGGCTGGCAGCGGCAGCTGCATATCTACCTCTATCCCTTCTACTACATCGACTACTGCATGGCCCAGACCGTGGCCTTCCAGTTCTGGACGGCGTCGCTTGCGGACCGCCAGGACGCCTGGGCGCGCTACCTGCGCTTTGTCGACGGCGCCGGGGCCAAGACCTTTGCCGAGCTTGTGCAGGGCGCGGGCCTGCGCCTGCCCTACGAACCCGGCTGCCTGCACGCCGTGGCCTCGTCCGTGGCCGCCTGGCTGCGGGAAAACGCCCTGTAAATCCCGCTTTTCTGCCCCTCACGGGCGGCGAAACGCGCGTTTCGCCGCCCGTTTTTTGCGCCCCGCGGCAGGGGAACGCGGCTAGTATCTTAGCACCACATTGCAGGTTCGAAGCGCTTTCCCTGCAGACAAAACGGGAAAATAACGCCGCGGCGCGCGCGCCGTTTTTTGAAGGGAAAATTCCACGTTAAGATTGAGGGAAAATGCGAAAATCACGGGAGAGAATCGCGCGCATTTTGCACGCCAATGGTTTTTACGGCGAAAAACATGGAGGGACTCGGGAAGAGAAAGCGGCGAAGATCTATGAAAGAAACATGAACAAATTCAGAACACAGCAAAGCGTTTTGCAGCGAGCGAGGGAATTTTGCAAATTTTGCGGCGATTTGCAAGAATATGTTGACTATTGTGATGTCATTCTGTATAATGTTAACGGACTTCCTTTGTGGGACGCTGCGCGGGGGCGCGCAGAGCGAAGCGAGGGAAGCTGCGGCAGCGGCTCTTCCGCGGTGCGCGCGGGAGTCGCCTTTCCTATTTTCCTACGCGAACTATGGGCCCGACACACGGGCCCGAACAGATAGTTCAAATTTAAGGAGGACATCGACATGAAGGGTAGCAAGAAGTTGCTTGCGCTGCTCCTCGTCCTGGCCATGGGCGTCATGACCCTGGCGGGCTGCAGCAGCACCCCCACCGCCACGGAGGCCCCCGACGCCACTGCGGCGCCTGAGACCCCCGCCGAGGAGCCCGCGGCGAGCGAAGAGCCCGCCGAGACCCGCCCCAACCGCGTGATCTACGGCTCGTCTACGGAGATTTCCGGCGACATCGGCCCGGACGCTTGGTGGACGAACAACGCCACCGACCAGCTGATCCGCAACCTGATCAACGACTACGGCGTCGTCACCTTTGACCAGGACGGCGCCATGGTGGAGAATGCCTCCGTCCTGGACGGCGCGATCACCAGTGTGGCGAACGAGGACGGCTCCAAGACCTTCACCGTGAAGATCAAGCAGGGCCTGACCTTCAACAACGGCGAGCCCATCACCGCTGCCAACTACTGCGCCTACTCCCTGGTCGCCTACTCTCCGGCGGCGCTGGAGGCGGGTTCCGGCATGGTGCCCCTGGAGCTGGTCGGCTCTGCGGAGTATCAGGCGGGCGAGGTCAACTACATCAGCGGCCTGCGCCTGGTGGATGACTACACCTACGCCATCACCGTCAGCGCGGACGTGCTGCCCTACTACTTCGAGGAGTACTACGCTTCTTTGTCCCCGCTCTACCTGCCCATGTACGCCAGCGCTCCGCTGACGGTCAAGGACGACGGCCAGGGCGTGTACCTGGACGGCGGCGAGCTGGTGGCCGACGAGATCAACGCCACCCGCTATATGTACGACTCCCCCGTGTCCGCCGGCCCCTACACGCTGGTGAGCCTGGACACCGGCACGCTGCAGGCGACGCTGGAGCGCAACCCCAACTACGCCGGCAACTTTGAGGGCCAGAAGCCCAGCATCGACACCATCGTCATCGTCAAGTCCGAGGTTTCCACCGCCGTCGACTCCCTGCGCACCGGCGCCATCGACGTCCTGGACACCCTGTCTGACGGCAACACGGAGATCAACCCCGCTCTGGACCTGGTGGAAGAGGGCGGCTACGACTACGTCTCCTTCGAGCGCAACGGCTACGGCAAGCTGCAGTTCGCCTGCGACTTTGGCCCGACCCAGTTCGTCGCGGTGCGCCAGGCGGTCGCCCTGCTGCTGGACCGCAATGAGTTCGCCAACCAGTTCTGCGCCGGCTACGGCTCCGTCGTCGACGGCCCCTACGGCCTGTGCATGTGGATGTACAAGGAGAGCCAGGAGTTCTTCGCCGACAACATCGACACCTACGCCTACAACCCCGAGCGCGCCGTGGAGATCCTCGAGGCGGACGGCTGGACGCTGAACGCGGACGGCACCCCCTACTCCGGCACCGGCCTGCGCTATAAGGAAGTCACCGCCGAGGAAGCGGGCGACTACGCGCTCAACGTCACCCTGGACGACGGCCGCATCCTGATGCC